>USJY01000021.1 GCA_900555065.1 uncultured Eubacteriales bacterium | reverse complement strand
GTTATTTGATCGATGTGTACCGCGGCAAATATGCGCCTGACCGCAACCTTGCTAAATTTGCGTTGTTTGTTTCGTTTTTTCCGCAAATTGTGCAGGGGCCGATCAGCCGGTACGACCAGCTTGCCCATCAGCTGTACGCGCCGCATAAATTCGATTATACCCGGTTCAAACATGGGGTAGAACTGATTTTATGGGGTTACTTCAAAAAGCTGGTGATTGCGGACAGAGCCGCGATCCTGACCAGCTATGTTTTGCAGAATCGTGCGGATTTTGCCGGCCTGGAAATCGCCGTTACGGTTCTTGTCTTTATGGCGCAGGTCTATGCCGACTTTTCCGGCGGAATGGATATTTCCATTGGTATTGCGGAATGCTGCGGCATTGAGATGGTGCAAAATTTCCGGCGGCCGCATTTTGCAAAATCGATTGCAGAATACTGGCGCAGGTGGCACATCACATTGGGTTCGTGGATGAAGGACTATGTCCTTTACCCGATCTCGCTGTCCAAAGCGTTCGCCAAGTTAGGGAAAAAGACCAGAAAATGGTTTGGGAACTACTGGGGTAAACAGATCCCCACCTGTATTGCCATGGGGATTGTATTCCTTCTGGTAGGTATTTGGCATGGCGCCAGTTGGAAATATATCATGTTCGGCGTGTACAATGGCGGCCTTATCATGTTAGGAATTTTATTTTCTCCCCTTTTGGAGAATTTCAATGATAAGCATAAGCTTGTGAATACCCATACTTTCAGTTGGGGCCTGTTCCGTTTACTCACCACCTTTTTCCTGGTGTTTATTGGGAAGTATTTCGCCCTGGCTGAAGGATTTCGCGCGGCGTGTTCCATGCTTTTATCCACCTTTACCACGTTTAACCCATGGGTACTGGTGGACGGTTCCTTATATGAAATGGGTTTAGACGCGAATAATTTTCATTTGCTTATCCTTGCGATTTTCGTGTTCTTTGTGGTCAGCCTTTTGCAGGAAAAGGGGTACAAGCTGCGGGAATCTTTGGACCGGCAGAACATTGTGTTTCGTTGGGCCGTGTATTTAACGGCTGTTTACGCCGTGATTATCTTCGGTGTTTATGGGATCGGTTTCGACGCCGCTTCGTTTATCTACCAGGGCTTCTGAGGAAAAGATCTTATGGGAAAATGGAAAATGATTGCAAAGCCGATCGTATTCCTGTTACTGTTTTTGGCGATGGGGCTTGGCTTTACCCGTTTGTTAACCCCGTTCTGGGAGTCAAGCACGAATCAGTCAGCAACCTTTTATGATCTTCCTGCGGATTCGATTGATGTCATGATTGTGGGAAGCAGTTCGTTGCGGTCCGGCGTATCTCCGCTTGCCATGTGGGGATCTCACGGAATTACTTCCTTTTCCCGCAGCTCGAGCGTGCAGGCGCCGCTGATCACATACTATAACGTGGCGGAGGGATTGGAATATCAAAACCCTGAAGTGGTAATTATCGGTACGATGTACTTATTTCAGGAGTATGATGTAGACCATACGGACCGTGAGCCCGGGCTGCGCGCCGTATTGGATACCCGCAGGCTTTCAAAGCAAAAACTGGAAGCAATTAGCGCCATTGTGCAGAAAAGCGATTACCAAACCTGGTTTGACTACCTTTTCCCGATTATTCGACACCATGACCGGTGGGCATCTCTCAATGAAGATGTATTTTATCGGGAGTTCCATTACACAAGAGGATATTTGCCTGTTTACAAGTTAGAAGTCATGGAAGACCAGCGCAATATGACGCCGGTAGATCAGCCGGCGGCAGTCAACGAGGATTCGGCTTACTACTATGGGAAAGCGATTGAAGCGTGTTTGGAAAAGGGCTGCAAAGTGCTTTTGCTCACCGCGCCGCGGGTTGACTGGACCTATGCGGAATATCTGGCCATACAGCAGTTGGCCGACGAGTATGGCGTGGATTATCTGGATTTTAATCTTGACGACGTATGGGACGCCGCCGGCGTGGATGTACAGACGGATTTCTACAACGCTACGCACATTAACGCGTATGGGGCCGTGAAAATTTCACAGTATTTAGCGGATTACTTGGCGGAGCACTATCAGATACCGGACCGCCGGACCGACGAAACTGTGGCCGCTGCCTATAATGCGGATTATGAGAGGTTTCGAACCGAAATGGAAGAGCGCCGCGCAGAACTGTTTCCGGAAGAGCCCTGAGTACAGACGGGGATAGCGTGCAGACAGAAGATTGAGGAAGGCGGAGCGTTTGGGGATTCGATATCCTGTCGCGCACTAAAATACCCCTATAGCGGGGAGAGCGACGGTTTTCATATATCGCTGGCAGCCGTGTATTGGTGTTCCGCCGGATTGTTAATTTGACTGCCGTTCATGATTATTTTAGGCGTTTATAGGAGCGGTTTCGACGCCAATATGTTCATTTACAATGGTTTCTGAGGAGGGGACTTTATGGGGAAATGGAAAATGATTGCAAAGCCGATCGTATTCCTGTTGCTGTTTTTTGCGATGGGTCTCGGCTTTACCCGTCTGCTGACTCCGTATTGGGGAACAACCACAAATCAGTCGGAAACCTTTTATGCGCTTCCCGAAGATGCAATCGACGTTATGACGGTGGGGAGCAGTTCACTGCTGGTGAGCGTATCGCCTCTTGTTATGTGGGATGCGCAGGGAATTACCTCTTATTCCCGTTGTACAAGTGTGCAGGCGCCGCTGATCACATACTATAACGTGACGGAAGGACTGGAATATCAGAACCCTGAAGTAGTCATTATAGGTACGATGTATTTATTTGACGAATATGATGTCGACAAGGAAGAAAATGAGTCTTATCTGCGCGCCACAATGGATACCCGCAGGCTTTCAAAGCAAAAACTGGAAGCAATTAGCGCCATTGTGCAGAAAAGCGATTACCAAACCTGGTTTGACTACCTTTTCCCGATTATTCGACACCATGACCGGTGGGCATCTCTCAATGAAGATGTATTTTATCGGGAGTTCCATTACACAAGAGGATATTTGCCTGTTTACAAGTTAGAAGTCATGGAAGACCAGCGCAATATGACGCCGGTAGATCAGCCGGCGGCAGTCAACGAGGATTCGGCTTACTACTATGGGAAAGCGATTGAAGCGTGTTTGGAAAAGGGCTGCAAAGTGCTTTTGCTCACCGCGCCGCGGGTTGACTGGACCTATGCGGAATATCTGGCCATACAGCAGTTGGCCGACGAGTATGGCGTGGATTATCTGGATTTTAATCTTGACGACGTATGGGACGCCGCCGGCGTGGACGTACAGACGGATTTCTACAACGCTACGCACATTAACACGTATGGGGCCGTGAAAACTTCACAGTATTTGGCCGATTATCTGGTGGAGCACTATCAGATACCGGACCGCAGGGGGGATGAGACAGTCGCTTCTACCTTGAATGCGGATTACGAACGATTTCAGGCCGAAATGGAAGAGCGTCGTGCAGATCTGTATCCAGAAGCGTCCTGAGGACAGACGGGGATAGCGCGCAGAAACCTGCGGCTATCCTTTTCTTTTGTGATCATGATGGCGCAGTCCGTCCGGAGCGCCGGCGCGTTGCATGCCTTCGCGCCGCGCCGCATTGCAGACACGGCGTTCGGCACGGCGCGGACTGCGGCGCTGAACCCGGCCGCCAACGATTGCGGCGGGCGTTCGTACAGGACGCGGCGCGGACAGTGCGCAGAAAAAAAGCAGGGGAACCGGGTGGTTCCCCTACTTTTTTCTGCTCGATATGCTACGGCGTGCGCAATGCGGCGCGGAGTTCTACAAGCTCCGCGCTCATTACGTCGCCATAAACGCAGAAGTCCAGCACAACGTCGCTCTCCTGCCTGTAATAATGCGTCTCGAGCCGTCCGGCCGCCTCACGCTGTACGACGGCATAGTTTTGCCCTGCCAATATAACAAATTCCGGCTGCGGCCCGGCCAGTTCGTCCAGGTTCTTGCCGTCCGCGGCGTTGACTGCATAAAAGGCGATTGTAAAGCTCGATTCGCCGTGCACGTGCACGCCCTCCAACCGCCGGTAATAGCCGTCCCGCTCGGTGGGCTCGCCGGTGTTTTCCGAAACGGACCAGCTCTCGCCCGGCGCGAGCGCAATCTCAAAAAACGCATTTGTATACTCGCGCCCGTCCCATTCGCCCAGCGCTTTGGGCACGCCCGGATCGAACACGCTGCTGCACCCAACGCACAGCACTGCAAGCGCTGCGCACAGGCAGGTCGCCCACTGTCTTTTCATATACGGCCTTCTTTCGCTCAGTTTCAGGCTATTTTACCATGTTTTTTTATATTTTGCAACAAAAAAGGGCGCCCCGCCCCCACACAAGGGGACGAGACGCCGCGTTTTGCACAGGTTCCGGCTTAATAGGCCTGGAACGCGTCGATCAGGGTCTGGTAGCCGTTCTCGGCAGCGGCGTTGCCGCTGAAGGTAATCCCTGCAAAGTAGTTGCCGATCTTGCGGACGTACATCTTCTGGAAAGTCTGGTAATCCACCATCTCGGCCTCAAAGGTGACATACTCCTCGCCGCAGAACTCCTCTGTCTTCGCCTCGCTGATTTCATAGTTGAAGCTGGTCTGGTTCTTGAGCTGGTCGGTCAGGATCGAGACATAATCTTCGGCGGTCATCTTATCGCCGCCCTGGATGCTCGTAACCTTTTCAAACATGATGATTACGTTGACGCCCGTGGAGGGGTCCTGCACCATCGCGTCATACACCGTATTGAGCTCGGCAAGCTTCAGTTCGTCTTCGGTCGCGTCGATGAACTCCTGGCCGAGGGAAAGCGCTTCGGAGAGTTCTTCGTCGCTGAGCTTGACGAAGCCGTCAGGAATCGTGAAGCGGATACCGGCAAATTCGTTGGCGTATTCGTCTCCCGTCCAGGTGCCGCGGGTCAGCTTGGGGGAAGCGGGCGTATTGTTGCAGGCCGCGACCGACAAAAGCATCATCACGGCAAGCAGGATGGAAAGCGTTCTTTTCATGGATCTTCTCCTCTTAAAATTAATATCTGCGTAATTATACCAGATACGGGCGCGAATGTCCATATCCCCGTTTAATTTTATCCACGGACCGTGACTTTGTCCCGGTTGATGACGTTGCCGCGCAGGGTGCCGCGGTGGTAGTCCAGAATGGTGTCGCAGCAGGCCTGCAGTACTTTGCGCTGCGCGTGCAGGCTGCCCGCCGCCGTGTGCGACGAGAGCATGACGTTGTCCATCGCGAGCAGCGGGTTGTCCGGATCGACCGGCTCCGTCTCAAACACGTCGAGCACGGCGCCCTGGAGCTGTCCTTCCTGCAGGGCCCGGATCAGCGCCTGTTCGTCCGCAACGGGACCGCGGCTGGTGTTGATGAAATACGCGCCCCGCTTCATGCGCGAAAACATCGCGCCGTCCACAAAATGGCGGGTGGACCCGGTCAGGGGCAGGTGCAGGCTGACAAAGTCGGCCCGCGCGAGCAGTTCCTCCAGGGACACGAGCGTCACGCCCAATTCCGCGGCGCGCGCCGGGTTTGGGTTCATGTCGTAGGCGACGACGTCCACGGGAAAGCCGGCGCAGAAGCGCGCGAAGGACTGGGCGATCGCGCCGAAGCCGATCAGGCCGAGCGTGCCCGTAAGGGACCGGCCCGGAAAACCGCGCCACTGCCCCGCGTGCATGGCGGCGTTGTTTTTGCAGACGTTGCGCAGCAGCGCAAGCAGGGCGGAGATACAGTATTCGCCCACGCCGTCGGCGTTCATGCCCGGCATGTTCGCAACCGCGATGTTGTATTCGGTGCACAGGCCGATGTCCACGCTCTCCACGCCCACGCCGTTGCGCGCGATCAGCTTGAGGCTGTCCGCCAGGCGCGGAATGGACGTATCGCCGTAAATCTCGCTTGCGGCCAGCACATAGTCGTAGCCCCGCAGCTCCCTTGCGACTCTGTCCTGGTCGGTGGTGCTCATCAGCTCTATATAGTCGATCTCCATACCCGCGTCGTAGAGCGGGCCGAGCAGATCCGCGTACTGCGGCTGCTGGACGTTTACCGTCAATGCGAGCCTTCGTTTCATTTCGCGCCTCCCGCCTCGGCAAACAGCTCCTGCGCCGCGCTTATGTGCGCCCTGGCGCCGGTCTGGATGAAGCCAGCGTCGCCGGTGCTGCAGAATATGGTGACGCCGAGCGATATGAGCTTTCTGACAAAGGGCGGGTCGAACCCGGCGGCGATGCAGACGGGCACGTCCTTCTCCCGCGCCGCGGTGCAGACGCGCTCTATGGCCGCCTCCACCTCCGGGTCGTGGATCTGCCCGAGCTTGCCGAGGGAGGCCGAGAGGTCCATCGGACCGATGACGAGCGCGTCGATGCCCTCGATGGTACAGATGCGCTCAATATCGCGCACAGCGCCGATGTGCTCGATCTGGGGCAGGCAGAGGGTGCGGTCGTCCCCGTACTCGGTCATGTACGCCTGCGTGTCCAGCCCGTAGTCGGAGGCGCGGACGGGGGCCCAGCCGCGCACGCCCTTCGGCGGGTATTTCATGGCGGCGACCGCGGCGACCGCCTCGTCGTAGCTGCGGATCTGCGGAATGATGATCCCGTCCGCGCCCATGTCCAGAATAGGCTTGGCGAGCACGGGGTCGTTCCACGGAATGCGCACAAACGAAGCAGCTCCGCTCGCACGGCAGGCGATCAGGTGCTGTACGGCGCTGTCCTTGGTGATGGTGGTGTGCTCCATGTCGATCCAGATAAAGTCGAAGCCGCAGTCGCCCAGCAGCTCCGTCACGCACGCGTCGTTGAACGTAGTGTTCGTGCCGAGGATGAATTCTCTGCGCCGCATTTTTTCACGGATTTTGAATAACGCCTTTCGCATGGATATCCCTCCAAATATTTAAGATACCCCCATGATAGCACTACGGCTTGCCCGCGTCAATCGATTTGGTCCAGTTTATGCTAAAAACAGGGAATTCTGGATTTTGGGCGCGCCAGCTATTGCACTTTGCAGGGCCGGATGATATAATACCCGAAGACGGCTGCGCCGCCGCGCCCTCGGACGGCGGCGGGAAAATGCCCTATCACAGATCACAGGAGGACGGTCTCTATGGCTGAGGAAAACAGGAACCAGGACGGGCGCGAAGAGCGCGAACTGCAGCCTGCGGCGCACACGCCCGGCGACATACCCATGGAGGCCGCGCCGGTGCCGACCGGCGAAGACGCCGTGCGGACAGAGACTGCGACCGGCGCAGACGCCGCGCGCGGAAGGACGGCTGCAGCCAGCAGAAAAACCGCGCGCAAAAGACGCTCCGCCGGCAAAACAGCGCAGAAAAAAGAGCGCGCGGGGGCCGGGAAAAAAAAGAAGGCGGGCTGGGTCTACAACGTCGGCATCGCGGTGTGCGCGTGCGTGTTCCTTGTGTGCGCGTTTCTGCTTGGGCGCTGGATGTATGAAAACTACAAGACCAAGCAGATAAGCGACAGCCTTGCGGGCCTGGCCGGAGTCGTGGCGGGCATGGAAGGCAAGGGAATCGCGCCCATGGACGACGACGACGGCGAGGACGCCGCCCTGCAATACCTGGACGTGAACCTGGAAGAACTTGTGGCAAAGAACCCCGATACGGTCGGCTGGATTCGTGTCAACGGCACCAAGATCGACTATCCGGTGGTCCAGACGAATGACAACGAGTATTATCTGAAGCGGGACTTTGAGGGGAATTATACCCAGGCAGGCTGGATTTTTGCGGATTACCGAAACAATTTCGACAAGCTGGCCAATAACAGAAACACGATTCTATACGGCCATGGGCGCAGGGATATGTCCATGTTCGGATCGATAGAGTACTGCCGCGAGGACTGGTGGCAGGAGCGCGACGCATACCACATCGTACGCCTGACGACGCTTAACGAACAGTCGGTCTGGCGCGTGTTCGCCGTGTTTACGACAAGCGTCGATTTCAACTATATCCAGACCACGTTCGCCAACGACGAGGAGTTTTTAAACATGGTGGGGCAGATGCAGGACAAGAGCTTCTGCGATTTCGGCGTGGACGTGGGCGCGGACGACAGGATAATCACCCTGTCTACCTGCACGGACGACGCGGACCGGCTCGTTCTGTGCGCAAAGCTTATTAAATCGGACGTCCGTACGCCTGCCGAAACACAGGCGGACTGACCGGGCGTTCGGGCCGGATATATAACGGAAAGGCGGGACGTACGTCCCGCCTTTTTTTGCGCCCGCACGCCGGATTCGCCGCTTTCGACCCGTTTGCACAGGTTTCGACAGTTCCCGCACGCAAACGCGCGAACGGCCGTATAATGGGAATGGCTTCAACCATGCTGCAATAAACATGAGGAGGACAGTCCCATGACCCCATATGAACCAAATACAAAGCGGCTGAACAGGCGGGACAGCTGCCCGTATCCCAGGCAGAGGACGCAGTCCGTGTGCAGCGCCTCCTGCTGCGATTGCAGCGACGTCTGCGACCAGGAACGGTGCAATGGAACATGCCGCCCCTGCAACGGTCCGCATGCCGCTGACGGCGCTTTTGCCGTGCGGAAAATCGACCCCGCCACAGGCGCTGGACTCGCGGGCGCAATATTCGAGCTGCGACGCGGCACGCATACCGTCAGCCGCAGCGTTACCGACGCGGACGGCCGGATCCTGTATGCAAACCTGCCTGACGGGGAATACACGCTTGTGGAAATAGAGCCGCCGCGCGGCTACCTGCGAATGGAAGTTCCGCAGCTGATCGCCGTACGGGACGGCGCGTACATTGTAAACGGGACGGAGGCGGATACCCTGCTGCTGCCCGACGTGTCTGCGGCGCGCATCGACGTTACGGCACTGCATGGGGAAACGGGCGAGCCCGTCCCCGGCTGCGTGCTATCGCTCTCGTCCGAATCGGCCACCCGCACCCTCGCGGGCCGCACCCTCGCGGGCCGCACCCTCGCGGGCCGCACCCTCGCGGGCCGCACTCCCGCGGAGGGCGGTTCAGAAACGTACGACGCGCAGCAAAGCGGCCAGGCGGCCCACGCCGTGCAAAACGCGCCCTGTGACGGCACGGCGGCCGGCGCAGGCAGGCAAACAGAGGCAACCGGCCCGGAAAACAGCGACAATGAACCCGGACCTGAACAGGTCGCAGTAACGGACAACGCGGGTGAAGCCGTCTTCAACGGCCTGCGGCCCGGCGCGTATCTGCTGCGCGTGCGTGAAGCGGCGCAGGGGCTATGCGCGCAGCGGGAAGTCTTTCCGGTGCTTGTACGCGAGGACGGCGCGTACGCCGAACGGGTTGAACTGCGCCTGTCCGCCTGCGCGGACCTGCGCGTTTCATGTCTGGGCGAAGAGCAGGAGCCGCGGTTCGGCATTCGCCTGCGTCTGACAGACGCGGAAGGCGGCGTTCAGGAGCGCAGGACGGACGGTACGGGCGCTGCGGCGTTCCGCGCGTTGGAAGCGGGCGCGTATACGCTGACGGAACAGGGCCCGGACGGATTAATCCGGCAGTATGCCGTGACGGTTGACAGCTGGGGCCTTGTCCGTGTGGACGGCGTGCCCACCCGTACCCTGCGCCTGCGCAGGCCCGGTCCGGGCGGCGTGGAAGTGCGCGTTCGCGGTGAGGACGGCAGGCCCCTGCCCGGCGTGCGCGTGACGGCGGCAAGCGACGGCGGGCCGCTCGGCGAACAGGTCACGGACGCATGGGGCGCTGTAGTGTTCCACACGCTTCCGACCGACGGCTGTACGCTTACCGCCCTGCCTCCCGCCGGATTTCAGGCGCCAAAGGCCGCCGTTTTCACGGAGGATCGGACAGCATGGCAGGCTGAAATTACGCTTGCGCCGCTCGACGGCACAGCCTATGTGGACGGACACATTGTCTGGGAGGATTTCGACAACGCGTACCGATCCCGCCCGCTCGGCATGACGCTGAACCTGTACTGTAACGGCGCGCTCTGCCGGCAGCAGATGGTTTCGACCGCCGGTGCGGAGTACTACCGGTTTTCCGGCCTGCCCCGCACAGATCCGGACGGCGAAGATTTTCAGTATGACGTTCGGCAGGCGTTCGATATGCCGGGTTACCGGGTCGAGACCCGGCCCGGACTGCTGTATAACCGGCTGCAGACGGCCTCTGTCCGCGTCAGCTACACGGATGGCTTCACCATGCTCGACCTCGCGGGCCAGGACGCGTATACCGTCTACCGGGGCGCGCCCCTGTCCGTCCGCTTCAAACCCGTTTACGGGTATGAGCCCGTGCCGCCCCTGTCCTTTTCGCTGGCGCATGTCACCGAAACGGAAGAGGTTACGTTTTTCTATCATGCGGCAAAAGAAGCGGACTGATTCCACAAAACAACAAAGGAGGGGCGTTGCCCCTCCTTTGTTTATGCGGGATTTGGAAAATGCGGCTTCCGCATATCCGGCGCAAGACGTAAGCACTGGAGCCGGGCAAAGACACGGCCGGGGCGGGCGCAGGGCGTGGCGGGCGCAGGGGCGACGGGTAGGCGGCGGGAACCAGGCGGCGTGAACCGGCTGGCTGCGGGCGTATGCAGGCGCGCGGCGCGGCTGTAAAAGGCCGCGAATAGGGAGAGGGGCGCGCAGAGGGAACACCATACCGCCTGCTCGATCATTGCAAAAGCCGAACGGCCGGACCGGGGCCGCGCGGCGAGAAACGAGGCGGGCGGCGGCGCGGCGCGGGGGCCCGCTTCGGAC
>USJY01000020.1 GCA_900555065.1 uncultured Eubacteriales bacterium | reverse complement strand
CCTGCGAGCCGGCTCCCGCCTCGGATAGAAAGGCCGCGCGCTTGCCGCCCATGGAACGGATAATATCGCGCGTCTGCGCGTTATAGGGCATGCGCGGGTAGAAGTGCAGGTCGCCCATCTGCGGGAACAGCGCGTCGATGGGCGGTTCGGACGGCGGCGTGCCGGGCACGGCGGCCGGGTCTTCGTCGCCCTTATACGCGTCCCAGGTCATGCTGCCCGGATTCGAACCGGACGCGATATTCTGCGCGCAGTCCCAGCGCCCGCTGCTCAGCTCCACATACAGGTCGGGCGCAAGGGCGCGAACGTTCCGCAGGGTTTTGACCGCGGCGTCGAAGTGCTTTACCGTTTTATTGTTGTTGAATGTCTCGTTGAGCATACCGAATATGGCGAGGCTCGGATGGTTGCGGTCGCGGCGAACGACGGCCTCCGCCTCGCGGGCAAACAGCTCGTGCGTGCGGTCGCTGTCGTGCCGCAGCCAGGCCATGTTGCTCTCCTCATAGACAAGCAGCCCAATCCGATCGCAGTAAGCGAGCTGCTGCGGATGCGCTGGATTTGTCAGAAAACGCACCATATTGAAGCCGCAGGCTTTGAGATAGCGCAGCTCCTTATAGAACAGGCGCAGGTTGTTCGGCGCGCCGAGCCCGCCCGGAAAGAAGGGGCAGGTATGCGCGCACTTGACATAAAAACGTTTTTCATTGAGCCTAAAAAATCCGGCCTCATCCGATCCAAAAGTCTTGAACCCTGTGTCTACGGATTCAGTGTCCGTGAATGCGGAATCGGCCGCGCGGGCAGATACATCCACCTGGTAGAGGTAGGGATTATCAACATCCCAATACGTGAAATGCTCGACCGTAAGTGCAAGTCTGTGCGTCGACCGGCCGGCGGGCGCATGTACCTCCGCCTGCACGCTGTCGAGCGTCATGCGTTTGAGCGTCGGCGAAACGCTGGCCGAAAGCACAACTTCAGTCGCATCTGCGGCATTGTCCAGCGTCAGCTCAATAGCCAGCCCGCCCGTTTTGCAATCGGGCCGGACAAAAACGTCCTCAATCGTCACCATCGGTTTCAACGATATGTACACCGGCTGGGCAAGCCTCTGCGCGCCGCCGAGCGGATACTGCTGCCCGGTCAGCCCGTCGAATACCTCGTCCGAACCGGGGCTGAGCATCCGGATCGCCAGGAAATTCTCGCCCTGCCGCAGCGTTTTGGTCACATCCAGCCGCAGCTTTGTAATGTTTCCGGTATGGTCGCCGAGAAAAGTCCCGTTCAGCCAGACCTTTGTGTAGTACGTCGTCCCCTCCAGCTCCATGATAATCCGCTGGCCCGGAGCGGGGCGGAGCCCCGCTTCGAACCTGTTTTCATACCATATCACCGAATGCCTGCCGAGCGCCGTACTCTCGCCCGGCACAGGAGCGGGCAGGCCCGCCTCGGGAAAGCCGTTGAACCAACCCTGCGCCTCGCCTGTCTGCGCTTCGTCAGCATGGATGCGCCAACCGTAGTCCAGGCAGATCGACGCTGCGTTCTTCACAGTCTCCATAAAAGCCTCCGTCTTGATAATATTTTATTGTTTATGATCCGAATCCGCCGCAGGGGCGTCATCGGCTGTAAACGCGTCCGTATTCTGCGCCGCCGCGCCCGCGGCCTGCTGCGTCTCTGCTGCACGCCGCGCGGCCAGCGCCTGCGCGGCAGCAATTTTGCCGCGCTGTTTAAGCAGGCGGCGCATCGTCCCTTTCACGCTGCGCACCCGCTTTCTTTCCACCTTTTTATCCGTTTTATACAGGCTGTATACAACCGCGCTGAGCGCCATTATACCCGCGCAGGCGAAGAAATACCAGCGTCCCACACCGACCGTGCTGTCCGGCATGACAAGGCCGGTAATCAGGTTGCCGCCGACCTGCGCGATGGAGAACATCATCCACATGGTGGACTGTACGGTTGCCTTGCCCTCGGGCGGAGCGAGTTCGTTGATGTACATCATCACCCAGGTAAACGAACCGATATTGCCGATACCGGAGAGGATGGACACAAACAGAAGCGCCATGATATTGGTCGTCAGCCCTGTTATTGCAAAGCGAAGCACAGAGAGCATAATGAACAGGATAATCGCGGTTTTAAACGAAATGCGCTTTGTGATTTTATTGATAAAGGGCAGCACCAGACATTCGCCAAAAACGCGCAGCGCCATGGAATAGCCGTAAATCCCGTCGCCCGCGCCGAGGTTGATGGAAATATAGACCGGGAACACAATATCGAACGAGGAATAGACAAACTGCAGTACGAGGTATGTGAGCAGCGGCACCATGACGACTTTTTGCATAAAGAACTTTGCCGAGTTAAACTTCATGCCTTTGACGCGCTTACTCTCCGTCTTTTCCACCTGGAACAGAAACAGAATGCTGAGCACGCCGACGCCGATGACGACGATAAACATGAACGACGGATTGATCCCGGACAGCGTGCCCGTCAGAGACACGGACAGAACATATCCGAGCGTGGTCATAATCCGGACATTGCCGTAGCTGGACAGCTGCCCGCGCGCGACCATATCCATGGAGATGGTGTCCATCAGCGGATAGATCGCGGAATAGAAAAGGTAGTAACCGACAATCGCAGTCAGCATGATGTAAAAATTCGTTGCGAACAAAAACACAACGGACGAACCGACTGTCCCGAACATGAGGATCATCAGTACAGAGTTGACGGACCGCGCCCGGTCGGCGACCCGTCCCCAGATGAACTGCCCGACGATCATGGCAATGGGCCGAAACGCCATCAGAATACCGAGTTCTGCTGCCGTCATTCCCATTCGCGTGACAAAAGTCGGCAAAAACGCCATGGGCGCGTTCAGACCGAACGCCGTCAGAAAACAGTAGAAGAACATCGGCAGTACCGAATTGCGGTACCGGTCGTACACTCTTTTTAAATTTTTCAAAGCCTTCCTCTCCTATTTTTTTAATAATACAAAGATTATAGCATGGGGAAAACCCAAAGTAAATATAAAATCCATTCGATCCCCCGCATAATTTCCCCCGGACGGCGTATGCGCCTGGTTAAATTGAAAATTCAGGGATAAATTCTTGACAGAACGGAATGGTATATGTATAATATTATTTGCAAGTTTAGAGGTGTAGCCATGAGGCTGGATATCGGACGGGTCTTGACCCACGACAACTACACGCTGGAGTTTGACTGCGGCGAAGATTTCTCCGCGCGGGAAACCATGGACGGAAGCCGTCCTTTCGCAGAAGTCCGGGTGCGCGGAACCGTCCGTATGCGCTACGACGGAATCCGCCTGCAGGCGAACATTGAAGCGCCCTGCGTCGCTCCCTGTTCCCGCTGCCTGGAGCCCGTACGTTTTATGCTGGAAGAGCCGTTTATCGCCTATGTGGCAGAAAAAGGCGAAGTGCCGGACGACGACGGCGACAAGCTCGTGTTGCCCCTGAAAAACGGGCGTTATGTTGAACTGCGCGAACCGGTGTTCGACGCGCTGCTGTTCGCCTATCCGAGCAAAGTGCTCTGCGCGGAGGACTGCAAAGGCCTGTGCCCCCGCTGCGGCTGCAACCTCAATACCGAATCGTGCTCCTGTGTGTCAGGCGGGTAAGCATAAACCCTTTCCGCTTTTTGTATACTATTATTTCCCATGAGGAGGTGTCATAGATGCCACAAAAAAGAAAGACGTCCAAAGCCCGGAGAGATCTGCGTCGCTCCAGTGTTTGGAAACTGGAAACGCCGGCGCTCACCAAGTGCGGCCAGTGCGGCGAATTGATTCTGGCTCACAGAGTCTGTGACAGTTGCGGTTACTACAACGGTAAACAAGTACTGAAAAAACAAGACGCGTAAAAAAGCACGAGAGGGCGACTGTTGTTTCCTTCTCTCTTTTTTTAGACGTGCATACGGAGGCGACCATGGCGAAACCGATTGTGGCGATCGTCGGCCGGCCGAACGTGGGGAAATCCACCCTATTTAATAAGCTGGCCGGACATCGCATCTCCATCGTAGACGATCTGCCCGGCGTGACGCGCGACAGACTGTACGCCGACTGCAGTTGGCTGGACCATGAATTTACCCTGATAGACACCGGCGGGCTGGAGCCTGATTCCGGTGATATTATTCTGTCCAAAATCCGGGAGCAGGCTGATATCGCAATCGACAATGCGGACGTTATCCTGTTTGTGACGGACATCACCGCAGGTCTGACGGCGACCGATATGCAGATTGCCGACATTCTGCGCCGCAGCAGCAAGCCTGTGCTGGTGTGCGTCAACAAGTGCGACCGCGTGGGCGACGTCCCGCCCGAATTCTACGAGTTTTACAACCTGGGCCTGGGCGAGGAGCTCTATCCCGTCTCCTCAGTACACGGACACGGTACGGGCGACCTGCTCGACGCGGCCTGCGCCCTGTTCCCCGCGCGGGAAGACGATGCGCAGGACGAGCAGATTATCAAGGTGGCCATCGTCGGCAAGCCGAACGTGGGCAAAAGCTCGCTGCTCAACCGGATACTGGGTGTTGAACGCTCGATCGTTTCGGACATGGCGGGCACGACCCGCGACGCGATCGACGCATACTATGAAAACGAGACGGGCAAATACCTGCTCATCGACACCGCCGGCGTCCGGCGCAAAAGCCGCGTGGAGGAGTCTGTGGAACGCTACAGCGTCCTGCGCGCATTTATGGCGGTAGAGCGCGCCGACGTCGTTCTGATCCTGATCGACGCGCGCGACGGTGTGACGGAGCAGGACACCAAAATTGCCGGCTATGCCGACGACAAGGGCAAAGCCAGCGTCATCGTGGCCAATAAGTGGGATATTACGGAGAAAGACCACCGGACCATGGATCTTGCGCGTAAGGAGATCCGGCAGAAGCTCGGCTTTATGGACTACGCGCCCATCCTGTTCATTTCAGCAAAGACGGGCCAGCGGGTTCAAAAGCTGTTCCCCCTGATCCGGCAGGTAAACGAAAAGAACAGTATGCGGGTCACGACGGGCACCCTCAACGCCATGCTGGCCGAAGCGGTGGCGCGCGTGCAGCCGCCGTCCGACAAGGGCCGCCGCCTGCGCCTGTTCTACATTACGCAGTCCGCCGTACGGCCGCCTACCTTTGTAACCTTTGTCAACGATGCGGAATTGTTTCATTTCTCCTACCGAAGATACCTGGAAAACTGTATCCGGGAGACCTTTGGGTTGGATGGGACGCCTATCCGGATGATCGTGCGCGAACGCGACGAGAAAAAAGGAGGCCGTTAGGCAATGGACTTTTGGAGATATGTACTCACTGCCGTCGTGGCTTATTTTATCGGGAACCTGAATTTTTCCATCATCTTCTCCAAAATCATATTCAATAAGGATATTCGCAACTACGGCAGCGGCAACGCCGGCACAACCAACACCTTCCGCACCTTTGGGCCGGTGCTTGGGACGATCGTTATGCTCTGCGATATCGGCAAAGGCGCGCTTGCAGTTTATCTTGGCAAGGTCGTTATGTTTGGCTATACCGAACGCCTTGCCGCCGTGCTCGCCGCTCTGTTCGTCGCCATCGGGCACGTGTACCCGGTCATATTCCGCTTTCGCGGCGGCAAGGGCGTGGCCGCCATCGGCGGCGCGCTGCTGATGCTGGACTACCGCATGTTCTGCATGATGCTGCCCGTATTTCTCGCCGTGTTGCTCGCAAGCGGATACATGTCCGCAGCTTCGCTGTCGGTCGTGATAACCTGTCCTCTGTCCGCGTTTATCATCAGCCATTTTATGGACGGCAACTCCAAAATGTATACTACCATATACGTTATCACCGCGTCCATATTCGGGCTGTTCATCCTGTTCACGCATCGGTCGAACCTCATGCGTCTGATCAAAGGCGAAGAACGCAAGCTGCTCTGGAACAAAAAGAGCGCGAAGGAGGAGGACAAAACCAATGGCTAACATCGCGATACTGGGCAGCGGCGGCTGGGGCATGGCCATGGCGGTCAATCAGCTCCAGAACGGACACGCGCTGACCCTGTGGTCCCCTTATGCCGAGGAAATAGAGAGCCTTAGAAACATGCGCGGTAACGCGCGGCTGCTGCCCGGCATCGTCCTTCCGGAACAGATTGGGCTGACGACGGATCTGTCCTGCGCCGCTAAAGCGGACATCTGCATCATCGCGGTCCCCTCCGGCGCGGTGCGCAGCGTGGCGGCCGCCCTGCGCGAGGTTGTGTCCGCCCCCATTGTCGTAAGCCTTGCCAAAGGGATTGAGAACGGTTCGTTTATGCGCATGTCGGAAGTCATTTTGTCTGAACTGCCTAAGGCCAGGGTCACTGTATTGTCCGGCCCTTCCCATGCCGAAGAAGTCGCACGCGGCATCCCAACGCTCTGTGTCGTCGCCTCGGAAAAGCTGGAGGACGCGTGCCGCATCCAGGATGAAATGATGAACCCCACACTGCGCCTGTACACCTCGACCGACCTTGCCGGCGTGGAACTCGGCGGTGCGATTAAGAACGTCATGGCGCTGGCCGTCGGCATGCTTGACGGCATGGGTATGGGCGACAATACCAAGGCTGCGCTCATGACCCGCGGGATTACGGAAATGATGCGTCTCGGCGTCGCCTTTGGCGGCCGGCCGGAGACGTTTACCGGACTCACCGGCATCGGCGACCTAATTGTAACCTGCATCAGCCAGCATTCGCGCAACAAGCGGGCCGGCGTGCTCATAGGCTCCGGTATGTCGCCGGAGCAGGCGGTCGCCAAGGTCGGTACGGTGGAGGGATACACCACGACAAAGGCCGTCTATGCCGTCGCCAAGGAGCATGGGATAGAAATGCCCATCGTGGAGGCCATTCACGGCGTTCTGTACGAGGGCGAACAGGCGATGCCGACGCTCGACCGGCTCATGCGCCGCAATAAAAAGCACGAAAACGAGCAGGAATGGTTCCAAGAAACAAGAAACTGATACGATTTTATACGTTAAAGGGCGGCCGCAGACTACATCTGTGGCCGCCCTTCAATTGTCAACGCGGACATGAATACGCGGCCTTCGCAGTTTGCAACGAAGGCCGAAACCAAGTCATGGCGGGCGACTCCGACTCGTCCCAAGCCCTCTGCGTCCAGAGAATCTCCCCTGTCTTGCAAAAGCACAGCGGATCATCCCGCGTACCGTCTTTTACGCCGCCTGAATCCATCCGCAGCGCTTGATGCTTTTTCTGATATATCCCAGTTGTATATTCGGAGGAGAACCATAAACTTATCTTTTCTTGAAATACGCACCAGGTTCTCCGCATCAAGTTTCACAAGAGTTCCACTCAATTGGAACGCACGAGTTATTGGCATATATGCAACGCCATTTTGAGCCAGCATATAACGTATATAAAGTCAAAGGGCAATGCATGCAGTTGATGATAAGTATCGCCAACAAAGCGTTCAACCCAGCAAGTCCCCGCCATAAAGGCGTATATATCAAGAATGCAATTCGATATAAGAGCAGGAAATACACATAAACCGCCGTCTTTGGATATCATTGTTTCGAATCTGCCGTGTTCGGATTGAGCCGTAACCGCTTTTTATCAAACCCGAAGAATAAACTCATATGAACAGGGGGCGTCCTCCGCGCTGGAAGACGTCCCCCTGTTCTATATTCATTGCACTCTCTCTGACACAGTCTGCCCGGCGCAGGCTTTCGCTATGCATCCTGTTTCCGATTTTCCAGCGGCAGTTTGGCCCAACCCGCGTCTATGCGTTGTTCCATCTCCGCAAAAGGAAGCAGTCCGCTCAGCGCGTCATAGGCCGTGACGCAGCATGCGCCGGCTGCTGTGGCCAGCTGCAGGCAGCGTTCAGGCGCGTATCCCTCCAGCATTGCCTTCAAAAAAGCCGCAATGCTCGTATCGCCCGCACCGGTAGCCGCTTTAAAACAGTCCTCAGCATAGCTCAGCTCAAAAATGCGTTTGTCGGCCCAGTCCCGGAAACGTTCGCCGAGCTGCGCCATGCGTTCCTCGGGTGCGGTGTACAGGTACAGTCCAGGCCGTCCGCACTTGATAAAGACAGCCTTACCGCCCCAGGCCACAAGCTGTTCCGCCAGTGGTTTGACGTCCCGCTCCACGTCAAGGAACCCTGTCACGTCCTCTCCGCCCGCGCGGGCCAGCCACGAAGCGTGCCGCTCCCGGTCCAGCATGAAGCACAGCTCCTCGACGCTGGGCACGAAAAAGTCCACATACGGCATCAGCTTTTTAAGGATCGCGCGCCAGTCGGCTTTCGCCGCATCGGAATGCGGGTCGATCGCCGCCATGTCAAGCGAGGTCAACACGCCCAGCTCCTTGACTTTGCGGAACATACGGATCAGACCGTCGCCGCCGTTTTCGTACAGCCTGCGCATGAGCGACGCGTACCCGAAGTGGAACAGATCCGCGCCGCGCACCTTCTCATAGTCCACATCGTCATAGCTGAATACGTCGTCCGAGCCCGGAAAGTGCAGAAATATACGGTCGACGCCGGGCGGGGCCAGCACAATACTGTATGTGGTGCTGCACTTATCCGTCACAATCACGCCGTCCACATTCCCGCTCTTTTCAAGTATATCCATGACAATGCGGCCGAACGGATCGCGGCCGACCATGCCCATCAGCGTCACGTCCAGGCCGTACTTCCGCATGGCGAGGCCGGTGTTCGCCACGGAGCCGCCCGTCGCAAGCTCGACGTCGCCGACCTCAATAAGCCGGCCCGGCACAAAAATGTCGGCCGCCTTTTTCGAGGTGGGCGGGAACACAGGCGTTACATCCAGGCACACCAGCCCTGCCGAAACTACTTTTTTCCGCATAGCCCTGACTCCTTCCGCTTCACGCATTCAGAATCATCTGCATCAAACGCTCGCCGGGGCGCAGGCCGCAGACCTGCTCGAGTACGGCGGGCAGCCCTTCCGCGGCAATGCGCCGCTGCAGTTCAACCGCCTGTTCGTCTTCGGCGTAATCATAATCCAGCACCGCTCTGATTCCCGCTACAATCCCGACAGGCTCTACGCCGTGCTTGAGCGCGGTCAAAGCGGGCTCGATAAAGCGTTCGCCCTGGGACAGCTTGCGCATCGGCTGGCGGCAGGGGCGCACGCACGGGTCAACCATACGCGTGTCGGCGAACCGCCGCATCATAATACAGATATACTCGTTAAAATTCTCCTCGGGCATGTTATACTCTCCGCACCAGCCCTTGCCGCACTCGGTGAGCGCCGTGAATACAGTGTGAAAAATCTCGTCGTCATAAGCGGCCTCATATATGTAACGAAGCCCCTTGCGGTAGCCGAGATAGCCGAGCATGGCATGGCCGGTGAGAGTGAACATCTTGCGTTTTATATACGCCGTCGGGTTGTCGGAAAGCTCAATGCCCCGTATTCCCGACAGGTCGCCCCTGACCTTCGCGCTGTCCACAACCCACTCCTTGTACTGCTCGACCTTAACCGTCAGCGGGTTCTCGTCCTCAATGGGCATAACCATGCGGGACACCTCCGCGTCCGGAAAACCGATATACCGCTCGCAGTAGTCCAGCTGCGCCGCGCTGAGGTGTTCCTTTACGCTCTCAAAGAGCTTGGAGGAGCCGAACTCCATGTTTTCGCAGGCGATCACGGTCATGGGCTCTTCACTGCCGCGCTCCATGCGGCGTATGATCCCTGCGGCGATGGTAGTCGCCGTCTTTGCAAGCGCGGTCGGCCCGACCGCCGTCGTCACAAGCGAGGCTTCGCACAGCGCCTCAACCGCCTGCTCGGTGTCGGGCATGCAGGCGCGTATATGATCGATCAGGTATTCCTGTTCGCCCGCGCCCATCACAATTACTTTATACTGCTTGTATCGGTTGATATTGTCCACCAGCGCCTGCGAAGCGTCTACAAACGTCAGTTCATAGCCCGCTTCGCACAGGACCTGGCCGATAAAGCCGCGGCCAATTTGTCCCGCACCGATCAACACAGCCTTTTTCGACTTGGTATTACACCCCTTCGTTTTTGACATAGACTTTCAGCGCCTCTCCCGACATGGCGAGCTGCAGGCCATAGAGGATACGGTCCAGCGGCACGGTATGCGTGACGATCATGTCGGTGCGGATGTTCCCGACAGACAGGATGTCGAGCGCTTTACGGATCTGGTACGCCGTGGACGAGGCCGCGCCGTAGACGGATATTTCCTTGTAATGGATGGTTCTGCTGTCAATAGTGATCTGGGACTTGCCCGCAGGCAGGGAGCCGAACAGGGACAGGCGGCAGCGCAGCGCAAGCGTTTCAATCGCCTGTTCCTGGACCGCGCGCACAGGCGCCGTGACAATGGTGACGTCCGCGCCCTTGCCGCCGGTCAGCTTTTTCGTCTCGGCGACGAGGTCTTCTTTCGCGGTGTGGATATAAAACTCATAGTGGAACTTTTTCGCCATCATCAGGCGGTTTTCCGAGAACTCGGCGATGATGACCTTCGCACCCTGCATACGCGCAAGCTCTGCCTGCAGAATGCCGATCGGCCCCGCGCCGATCACGAGCACGGTTTCGCCAGGCATGATATGCAAAAACTCCTGTCCGTTAATCACACAGGCCAGCGGTTCGGCCAGGGCGACCTGTTCGTCTTTTAAGTTGACCGGCGCCTTGACGAGATTGCCCAGGTTGAGCGCCGCTTTGGGAATGGCGACATACTCGGCAAAAGTACCTGCATAGTCCCAGCTGATGGCGTGGATGTCTTCGCAGAGGTTGTAGATTCCCTTCTGGCACATTTCGCACTTGCCGCAGAAAATGGAGGTCTGGAATGTGA
>USJY01000019.1 GCA_900555065.1 uncultured Eubacteriales bacterium | reverse complement strand
CGGTATCGAATATATATGGCAGGGGGATCCCAAGTACTGGAACCGCCGCGCGCCGGTCCTGTTCCCCTTTGTAGGGCGCTGCAAAAACGACGCGTATACCTATGCGGGCGGGACCTACCATATCGGCCAGCACGGGTTTGCGCGCGACAACGTGTTTGAGGTTGTGGCCGCAGGCGGCAGCAGCGCTTCCTTCAGTCTCAAATCGAATCCGGAGTTGAAAAAGAAGTACCCGTTCGACTTTGAGTTTATTATCACATACAGGCTGCAGGGAATGACCCTTGCCGTCGAGTACGAAGTGATGAACCGGGGCAATTCCATGATGTTCTTTTCCGTCGGTTCGCACGAAGCGTACCGCTGTCCGCTTGTGGACGGGGAGCGGTTCGAGGATTATACGATTCAGTTAAACCAGAACGAGCGGCTGGACCGCTATTACCTGGAGGACGGCCTCGCCGGCCTTACGGGCGAGCCGTTTATCGACTTTGGGCAGGAGCTTCCGCTCAGCCATGAATATTTCCGTTCCAGCGCGGCCGTGCTCAAGGACGTTAAGTCCACGTCGGTGACGCTGCGCAGCGGAGTTTCGGGTCACGGTGTGACGGTCGGCTTTGAGGGCTTCCCAAACCTCGGCCTGTGGCAGCCCTACGGCGCGCCGTTCCTGTGCATCGAACCTTGGCTGGGCCTGTCCGACGGCGTGAATTTCAACGGCGAGCTGCCGAATAAGGCGTATATCCAGCGCGTCAACGCGGGCGCAAGCCGGACCTGCACCCATATGATCACCCTGTTCTAGCCGGAGCGGTCCGCATTTCCCGTTTCGGCGGGCAGGCAATACGATGATTCCAGCAAAAATCCGTGGGAGCGCGCTCCCACGGATTTCCATAATCCGGCGTAGGAGCGCGAAATTGCAAGCCAGCGTGAGGATTTCCCTGGAAATGTGGAAAAACCGGCCCGCTTCCCGATTTGAACGGAATGTGCGGGATGTGGTATAGTTGTGCGCGGAATGAGTACAGTTGTTCTCAGGAGGCGAACTCTTTTGGAGAGTGCGAAATATTATATAGTGTCGGGGGATATGCTGCCCGAAGCCGCGGTGAAAACAGTGGAAGCCAAGCGCCTGCTGAAAAACGGAGAGGTGCACACCATGTCGGAGGCGGCCAGGGCCGTAGGGATTTCACGCAGCGTTTTTTATAAGTACAAGGATAAGGTGCATCCCTTTTACGACAGGGGGATCGACCGAACGGTTACGCTCTACGCGCAGCTGCAGGACCGGGCGGGCGTGCTCAGTTCCTTCCTTGGTATTTTTGCGGGCGCCGGTGCGAACATCCTGACCATGAACCAGAATATACCGGTGGACGGAACGGCGTCGATTTCAGTGACGGCGCAGACGGGCGAACTCGTCATGGAGCTGTCCGAGCTGCTCGAACAGCTGCGTGCGAGCGAAGGCGTTGTGGAAGTCGACTTTATCACAGGCGAGTAAAACGGTAGGAGGACTTAACAATATGGCGAAAGTGGCACTGCTCGGGCACGGCGTCGTTGGCAGCGGCGTGGCCGAGCTACTCATGAAAAATGCGGGCTCCATTGCAAAGCGCGCGGGCGAGGAGATCGAGATCAAATATATTCTCGATATCCGCAACTTCCCCGGGCTGGAATACAGCGACCGGTTCGTCCGCGACTACGACGTGATCGAGCACGACCCTGAAATAGAGGTCGTCATAGAGGTCATCGGCGGAATCAAGCCGGCGTATGAATTTGTCAGCCGCGCAATTTTGGCGGGCAAGAGCGTTGTGACCTCAAACAAGGAGCTCGTTGCGGCCCGCGGCGCGCAGCTTTTGGAGCTGGCGACGCAAAACGGCGTAAAATTCCTGTTCGAGGCAAGCGTCGGCGGCGGCATCCCGATTATCCGGCCCATGCACCAGTGTCTTGCCGCAAATGAGCTGGACGGCATTACCGGCATTCTCAACGGTACGACAAATTATATCCTTACCAAGATGGCAAAGGACCACGCGCCCTTTGACGAAACCCTGAAAACAGCGCAGCAGCTCGGCTATGCCGAAAGCAATCCGGCCGCCGATATCGAAGGCACCGACGCCTGCCGCAAGATCTGTATCCTCGCATCGCTCGCGTTCGGCCGCCACATCTATCCGGAATACGTGCACACCGAGGGGATCACCCGCCTCAGCTCGCAGGACATCGCGGCCGCGGCCGCCATGGGCGCCACCGTTAAGCTGCTGGGCGTCGCCAGAAAGGCGGAGGACGGACGGGTGTTTATCCTCGTCGCGCCTTTTGTTGTGCCGCATGACCATGTGCTCGCCAATGTCGAGGACGTGTTCAACGGCATCCTCGTCACCGGCGACGCGATCGGAGAAGTTACCTTTTTCGGCCGCGGTGCGGGCAAGCTGCCCACGGCGAGCGCGGTTGTGGCCGATATTATTGACTGCGTCAAGCACAGGGCAGAGGGGAATAACATACAATGGAAAGACCCCGGCACGGATATTACCGTGGACTACAAGACGGTTAAAATCGCGCGGCTGGTTCGCATTCCAAAGCAGGACCGTGAAAATCTGATAAAGAAGGCGGTGCTGCGCGAAGTCCCGTCCTCTGTTCCGGAGGAGTGCTGGATAGAGACGCCGCCCATCACCGAAGTGGAATATATCAACATGTTCGGGCAGGTCCACGCGCTGTCCATGCTCCGCATCATCGGCCGGACGGAATTTATTTGAGTTATGGAGGGTTTCACATATGGCTCTGATTGTACAGAAATTCGGCGGCTCTTCCGTCGCCGACACGCAGCGCCTGGAAAACGTCGCGAATATTATAACGGATACATATCAGGCGGGCAACCAGGTGATCGTGGTCGTTTCCGCGCAGGGGGACACGACCGACGAGTTCATTGAAAAGGCGGGACAGATCAATCCCAACCCTTCCCGGCGCGAAATGGACGTTCTGATGAGCGCAGGGGAACAGATCAGTATGGCCCTGCTCGCCATGGCGGTAGAAAAGCGGGGCATCCCCGTCGTTTCGCTCACCGGCTGGCAGGTTCCGATCGTCACCAGCAGCAGCTACCGCATGGCCAAGATCAAGCGGGTGGAGACCGAACGCCTGCAGCTTGAGCTGGAAAGCAACAAAATCGTAATCGTCGCGGGGTTCCAGGGCGTGAATAAGTATGACGATATCACAACCATTGGCCGCGGCGGATCGGATACGACCGCCGTCGCCATCGCCGCAGCCATGCACGCGGACCTGTGCCAGATTTATACAGACGTGGACGGCGTATACAGCGCCGATCCGCGCATCGTGCCCACCGCGCAGAAGCTCGACGAGATCACCTATGACGAAATGCTGGAACTCGCGTCGCTGGGAGCGCAGGTGCTCATGAACCGCAGCGTGGAACTGGCAAAGAAATACCGGGTGAACCTGGAGGTGTTATCCAGCTTCCACAGGGTGCCGGGAACGATTATCAAGGAGGATACAAAAGTGGAAAAACTGCTGATCACCGGCGTCGCCCGGGACAAAGACGTGGCGCGTATCGCGCTTACGGGGATTGAAGACAGGCCGGGCCAGGCGTACAAAATCTTCTCGCTGCTCGCCAAAAAGAAAATCAACGTGGATATTATTATCCAGTCGATCGGTCGCGACGATGTCAAGGACATCTCTTTCACCGTGACCAAGGAAAACCTGCAGCCTGCCATTGAAGTGCTGCGGGAGAACAAGGAGTATATCGGCTTTACAGATATTGAAACCGATGAAAACATCGTCAAAGTCTCGGTCGTGGGCGCGGGCATGGCCTCTAACGCAGGCGTCGCCTCCATGGTATTTGAGGCGCTGTACGATGCGAATATCAATATTCATATGATCTCCACGAGCGAAATCAAGATCTCGGTTCTGCTGGACGCGGCCGACGGCGACCGCGCCATGCGCGTGATCCACGACAAGTTTGATTTTACCGTGTAAAACGCGCGGACCCAGGAAAATAAACAAAAAAAGGCTTGCAATGCGGGGAATGGTGTGTTATACTAATTCTACCTAATTGTCAGGTCTTTTTTATTGCGCTTTTTTCCTGACACAGGGAGGCAATAATTTTAGGAGGTGCCGCACATGAGAGTAAAGATCACGATGGCCTGTACCGAGTGCAAGCAGCGCAACTATGACACCGTCAAGAACAAAAAGAACACGCCGGACAGGCTTGAAGCGAGCAAGTACTGCCGTTTCTGCAAAAAGCATACGGTCCATCGCGAAACGAAGTAGGGAGGAGCTTTCCATGGCTAAGGATGAAGCGACCAAACCCAAGAAGAAGAGAAAAAAAGTATCCGCCTTCCTCAGAGAAGCCAGAAGCGATATCAAGAAGATCACATGGCCCTCTTTTAAGTCTGTTGTAAAGAATACGGGCATGGTCATCGTCGTGATGATCATCGGCGCCGCGGTCATCTCTCTGGTGGACCTCGGCCTGACGCAGCTGCTGTATCTGTTCATCCGCTAAAGGAGTATGGTGCATGTCTGACGCAAAATGGTATGTGGCGCATACCTATTCCGGCTACGAGAACAAAGTGGCCGCGAATCTCGAAAAAATCGTTGAAAACCGCAAGCTGCATGATCTGATCCAGGATATACGCGTGCCGACGGAAACCGTCGTCGAAATTAAGGACAATGAGAAGAAGGAAGTGGAGCGCAAAGTATTTCCCGGCTATGTGCTGGTGAAAATGGTCATGCGCGACGACACGTGGTATATTGTCCGAAACATCCGCGGCGTTACCGGCTTTGTCGGCCCCGGCTCGAAACCCGTCCCGCTCACCGAGAAGGAGATCGAAAGCCTGGGCATCGATAAAAAGGTGGTCGAAATCAGCTTTGACGTGGGGGACAGCCTGAAGATTACGGACGGCCCTCTCGAAGGCTTTATTGGTACGGTCGAGGAAATCGAGGCCGACAAGAGCAGAGTGAAGCTGATTGTGCATATGTTCGGCAAGGAGACCCCTGTCGAACTGGAGCTCACACAGGTGGAAGTCCTGTAAGACTTCGCGCAAATGCCCTTTCGTGGGAGGGAGCATGAATGTGTTCCCGCCATACCACATTATGTATAAGGAGGTGTACGCACATGGCACAAAAGGTGATTGGATATATCAAACTGCAGATTCCTGCGGGCAAAGCTACGCCTGCTCCGCCGGTGGGTCCGGCCCTCGGTCAGCACGGCGTGAACATTATGGCTTTCACCAAGGAATTCAATGAGAGAACCAAGAATGACATGGGCATGATTATCCCCGTCGTCATCACGGTCTATGCCGACCATTCTTTCAGTTTTGTAACCAAGACGCCGCCCGCCGCCGTCCTGATCAAGAAGGCCTGCGGAATCGAGAGCGGCTCCGGCGAGCCCAACAAGACCAAAGTCGCCACCATTTCGAGCGACCAGGTCCGCAAGATCGCCGAGCAGAAGATGCCGGACCTGAACGCTTCATCCGTGGAAACCGCGATGAAGATGGTCGCTGGTACGGCCAGAAGCATGGGTGTCGTCGTCGAGGACTGATCCGCTTCTGACGTGGGAGGGAAATCCCGAAAACACCACATTTGGAGGAATGATTCATGTTTAGAGGTAAAAAGTATCAAGAGAGCATGAAGCTCATTGATAAACAGCGCCTTTATGACAGTGATGAAGCGCTCAGTCTTGCGACGCAGACCGCAAAGGCAAAGTTTGACGAGACCGTCGAGGTCCATGTCAAGCTGGGCGTTGACTCCCGTCATGCTGACCAGCAGGTCAGAGGCGCGATCGTCCTGCCGCACGGTACGGGCAAAAATATCCGTGTGCTCGTATTTGCAAAGGGCGACAAGGCCGCCGAGGCCGAAGCCGCCGGCGCAGAATTCGTCGGTGCGGAGGATATGGTAGACAAGATCCGCAACGAGAACTTTTTCGACTACGACGTCGTCGTCGCCACGCCGGATATGATGGGTGTGGTCGGCCGTCTCGGTAAAATCCTCGGTCCCAAGGGCCTGATGCCGAACCCGAAGGCCGGCACCGTCTCCATGAACGTAGGCGACGCCGTCCGTGAGATCAAAGCCGGTAAGATCGAGTATCGTCTCGACAAGACCAACATTATCCACTGCCCGATCGGCAAGGTGTCGTTCGGCCCGGAGAAGCTCGCCGACAACTTTAACGCGCTGCTCGGCGCGATCATCAAGGCCAAGCCTGCGGCTGCAAAAGGCATTTATATCCGTAGCTGCGTCGTTTCCACTACGATGGGCCCGGGCATCAAGGTCAACGCCGGCAAGCTGGTTGGCTGAGAATTTTCTTGACAAAGCCGGTATGAACTGGTATACTAACCAATGTTAAATTTACAGGGTTTCATTCTTAAGACAGCAGGCGCGTAAGCGTAACGGGCAACCGGCCTGCCGAGGAAGGAACGAAAACGATCCATCATGTCGTTTACCGCGTCCTTTTCCGGCAGCTCGGAAAAGGACGTTTTGTTATATTGCGCCTGACTGACGGCCGGGAGGTGAAAAAAGTGCCAAGCGAAAGAGTATTGGAAGAAAAGAAGCAGATTGTAAAGGAACTGGCCGACAAGATGCAGAACGCCGCATCCGGCGTGTTCGTCGACTATAAGGGCATCACAGTCGCGGAGGATACCAAGCTCCGCACGGACCTGCGCAATGCAGGCGTGGAGTACGCAGTCGTGAAAAACACCCTTGCCCGCTTTGCTGTCAACCAGATCGGCTATGAGGGCCTGACCCCCATCTTGGAGGGGACGACCGCGCTCGCTACTTCAAGCGACCTTGTCGCCCCTGCGAAGATCCTCAGCGAGTTCGCCAAGAAAAACAAATCGTTCAAGATCAAGGCGGGGTTTGTGGAAGGCCGCATTATTGACGTAGACGAAGTCAACAATCTTGCGGAACTGCCAAGCAAGGAAGTCCTCATCGCCAAAGTCCTGGGCGGATTCAACGCCCCCATCGCGGGCTTTGCCAACGTCCTGAACGGGACGCTGCGCGGCCTTGTCGTTGCGCTCAACGCCATCAAAGAGCAGGCTGAAAAGGCCAGCTGACCAATTTATAAGAACGAATTATAGTATGGAGGAATAAAAATGTCTGATAAAGTCACCAAAATGATCGAAGATGTAAAAGCCCTTACCGTTCTTGAGCTTGCTGAGCTCGTAAAGGCCCTTGAAGAGGAATTCGGCGTATCCGCCGCCGCGCCTGTCGCTGTCGCCGCTGTTGGCGCCGCTCCCGCCGCCGCTGCCGAAGCCGAAGAGCAGACCGAGTTCAACGTCATCCTCGCTGGCGCTGGTGAGAAGAAGATCGAAGTAATCAAGGTTGTCAGGGAAATCACCTCTCTCGGCCTGAAGGAAGCCAAAGCCCTTGTTGACGGCGCTCCCAGCCCGGTCAAGGAAGGCGTTTCCAAGGACGAAGCGAACGACATCAAGGCCAAGCTGGAGGCCGCCGGCGCTTCTGTCGAACTGAAGTAATTTCTTTTTTGCACACCACGTTGCATCCCGCCTTACAGGCGGGATGTTTTTTTACTGGACTTGATTTCTCCTGCCGGATGCGGTTGCAGGCGGCCGGATGCTAGGCTCCAGCCGACGTTTTGGATTTTACGTTCCCCGCCCATTTGCTGGGCGCTGGCGCGCCTATTCTATTTTTTGTCCTGAGCTTCCCGGCTTTATCTCGGAACATCTAGGCGGCCTTGCGCTGTGCTGGCCTCGCTTACGATCGGTACGGCCCGAGCGCGCCTGCCCGCAGGAAGCGACTATGATACGAACGGATGCGCGGCGTATGCTCAGTCAGGACGGGAAATGTGATCGGCGCGCTGCGTCTGTGCTTTGCCGTGCGGCCGCATGTAAGGATTCCGTTTGAAATGGCCCTCAGGGATCATCTCCTTGTATATATCCCCTTGTACGGCGGCATGCCGGCAGCGTCCGTTCCGGCGCCGTATGGAAAGTCAGGGCACGGCGCTCATGTCAGGCGCCGTCTGCACGCGCGCAAAACGGTCTGCAAAGTGACATGCTGCCATGCCTGTGACGCTTGTCCTGCCTATGCGCCGCAAGGAAAAGACGGGAATTTGCAAAAGGTCAGAAATAGTCAAAAATAATTCATGGATTTTCCGGGAAAAGGTATTGACAATTCGAGTAAATAGTGGTAAATTATAATTAGCACTCGGAGATGTCGAGTGCTAAAATCATGAACAGGGCGATGGATATGGATCTTTCGGAGCGCAGAATACAAATATTGCGAACACTGATCGACGCATATATCGAGAGCAGCGAGCCCATTGGTTCAAAGTCTGCGGTATTTGAAAAGTTCAACCTTTCCTCGGCAACGCTGCGCAACGAAATGGCGCGGCTGGAGGAGATGGGGCTTTTGTTTCAGCCGCACACCTCTTCGGGCCGGGTTCCGAGCAAACTTGGCTACCGTTTTTATGTTGCAAACCTGAAGGACTCTCTGAAACTGGACGCAAAGCGGAAAAAGAGCATAGATCAGATGATCGAAATGCTGGCGGCCCGTCCCGATAAGATTTTTTCCAACTCAGCGCAGATTGCGGCAAGCATTACAAACTGCGCCGCCATCTCGATTTATTCCACACCGGGCAGCCGCAAATTCGTGTATTTTGAATGCGCCATGATCAACAGCCGCAGCGTCGCTATTATGGCCGTTATGGGCGCGGACAACATCAAAACCTGCGTTTACCTGACCGACGAGGACATCAACGTCAATGACAGTACGGTACTCAACCGGATTCTGAATGTGCATCTGACAGGTGTGGAAATTAAAAGCCTGACGGATACTGTCTTTGGCGTAATTGAACAGGAGATTTTGCGATATGTCCCTTCCATGGCGGGCATTACAAAGGCGCTGCAGTCCATTATACGCGAGGTCAACACCTATGAAATCGTCGTTTGCGGCGAGAGCAACCTGCTTTTATACCCGGAATTCAGCGATGTGGAAAAGCTCAAGTCCTTCTACTCGCTGGTATCCGACCGGAAAAACCTCGGCCGGATTGCCGACCAGTCGTCGGAAGGGGATATCGGCGTGCACATAGACCCGGAGCTGTTCCCCAGCGCGACCCTGCTGACTGCTTCTATCGGCAACGAGGAGAGCGGCAAGGCGACTTTGTCCGTTGTGGGGCCGATGCGCATAAACTATGCGAGGATCATTGCCGATTTCAAATATTTCAGTGAAATCATGTCAAAACTGATACAGGGCATGACAGAAGAGGAAAAGGAGTAAGGACATGGCGAAAGAAAAGCGTGCCAATGACGGCGAGCTGACCAAGGAGGAAATGCTCCCGCTCGATGAAGAGGCGCAGGCTGCGCTTCTGGACGAGAATGAGGCGCTGAAAGCCGATTGTGAGGCGGCGCAGGAAAAGCTTGCGCAGGCGCAGACGGAGCTGCAGGAGGAGAAGGAGCGGTATTTGCGGCTGATGGCGGAATACGACAATTTCAAACGGCGCACAGCACGTGAAAAGCAGCAGGCGTATACCGACGCCAAAGCCGATGCGCTCACAGCGCTGCTGCCGATTATCGATAACCTGGAGCGCGCCGTACAGAGCGGCGCCGACGGCGCTGGCCTGCGCGACGGCGTGCAGATGACGCTGACCCAGGCGGCTGAGGTGCTGAAAAGCTGCGGTTTTGAGGAGATTGAAGCGCTGCACAAGCCGTTCGATCCGCAGCTGCACAACGCGGTACTGCACGTGGAGGACGAGAGCCTCGGTGAACAGGAGATCTGCGACGTACTGCAGAAAGGCTATAAAATAGGCGAAAAAGTGGTCCGGCATTCCATGGTCAAGGTCGCGAACTGATTGCATACCAGGACCCTTTATCATACATTTGAATTCATAAACTGGAGGAATTATTTATGGGAAAAATCATAGGAATTGACTTGGGTACAACAAACTCCTGCGTAGCGGTTATGGAGGCGGGCGAGCCTGTCGTAATCCCCAATGCCGAAGGCGGCCGTACCATTGCGTCCGTTGTGGCGTTTTCCAAAACAGGAGAACGCATGGTCGGCCAGGTTGCCAAGCGCCAGGCGATTACCAACCCTGACCGTACCATCAGCTCCATTAAGCGCGATATGGGCAGCAACCGCAAGGTCACGATTGACGATAAACAGTATACGCCGCAGGAGATATCGGCGATGATTCTGCAGAAGATCAAGCAGGACGCGGAGAGCTATCTGGGCGAGACAGTCAGCCAGGCCGTTATCACGGTGCCTGCCTATTTCAGCGACGCGCAGCGGCAGGCGACCAAGGATGCGGGCAGGATTGCGGGACTGGAAGTGCTCCGCATCATCAACGAGCCGACGGCCGCGGCCCTTGCCTACGGTGTGGACAAGGAAAGCGAGCAGAAAATCATGGTGTACGACCTCGGCGGCGGCACCTTTGACGTTTCCATTCTCGACATTGGCGACGGCGTGCTCGAAGTGCTTGCCACCAGCGGCAACAATAAACTGGGCGGCGACGACTTTGACGAGCGCATCATCGCATGGCTTGCGGAATCCTTCCAGAAGGAAAACGGCATTGACCTGCGCCAGGATAAAATGGCGCTGCAGCGCCTCAAGGAGGCGGCGGAAAAGGCCAAGATCGAGCTTTCGGGCGTGACCACGACCAATATAAACCTGCCCTTTATTACAGCGGACGCATCCGGCCCGAAACATCTGGATATGACCCTGACCCGCGCAAAGTTCAATGAATTGACCGCCGACCTTGTCGAGGCCACAATGGGCCCCGTCAAGCAGGCGATGAAGGACGCGGGGCTTTCGCCGAGCGATCTGTCCAAGGTC
>USJY01000018.1 GCA_900555065.1 uncultured Eubacteriales bacterium | reverse complement strand
CCCGAAGAGCAGCTGTTCTCCCTGCTGGCCGCCATGCCTCAGGAAGCCCGGGACGAGATGGCGGATCAGTTTAGCGACCAATTTACCGATTTGCCGGAAACCATGATTTCCCAGAGCGCGGTGCTGTACGTCAGACAAGAGTACGCGGCGGTGGGGATGGATACGGAGTGGATCCAGACGAGGTATATCCTGATTTCCGGCGCTAAAATGCTGCTGGTGGCACTGGTCAGCATGGTGGCGGCCATGCTGGTGACCCTTCTGGCCTCCCGGGTGGCGGCTTCTCTTGGCCGCGACCTGCGCCGCCAGGTTTTCGGCAAGGTGGTATCCTTTTCCCAGGCGGAGTTTGACCGCTTTTCCGGCAGGTTGAAAGAGATAGAAGAAAAATACGCGGCCGACGTAGCTTATGTCGAGGGCGTGGAGGCCGAAATTCGTTCGCTTGGAGAGGCGAAGACGGTCTGGACCCTCAAGCGGGACGACCTTGCGCAGCGGCTTGCGGCAACACAGGCCGCGGCGCAACGCGAGCGGCAGCTTCGCCGGGAAGCCGACGAGCAAATCGCGGCGCTGCAGGCCGGGCGGGAGGCGGACGCCGCCGCGCAGGCCGAGTTGGAGCGCAAGCTGGACGCGCTGCAGGCCGAACAGGCCGAGCTGACCCGAGGCCGGGAGGAGATTGTACAACGGCGCGAGGCGCTGAAAGCGCAGGCGGCGCAGCTGCAAATGCGTATTTTCACGCTGGAAAAAGACAATGAGGCGCTGGAACAGAACGTCGCGCAGCTGGAACAGTACAAGCAGGAGCGCGCCGCCCTTTCGCGCACAAGACAGGAAGAGATTGAAAGCATACGCGAGAAAAACGAGCGTCTTCGCGCGGATATAGACCGGACGCAAGCCGAGGCGCAGGCCTTAAAAGAGCAGGCCGCGCAGGAACAGGGCGGAATCGCCGGCCTTGTCGCCCGCCGTGAACAGACCGAGCGCGATGTTACGGCTGTCCGCGGCGAAGCGAAAGACGCGGCCGCGCTCAAGGAAAGCCTGATCCGCGAGGTGGAACGACTCGAGAGCCGGCGCGAAAGCGTCGCCGCCGAATACGACGGACTGGTCATGAAACTGTTCGACGAATACGAGCTGACGCTGAGCGAAGCCGCCGGCGTGCGGGTAGAAATAGAGAGCGTCCCGAAAGCGCAGCGCCGCCTGGGCGAAATTCGTTCCCGTATGAAGGGGATGGGCGATGTAAACGTCGGCGCGATCGACGAGTATCAGGCGGTAAAGCAGCGCCATGAATTCCTGCTCGCGCAGACCAACGACCTTACAACTGCCAAAGCGGACATTGAAAAGGTGATTGCCGACCTGACGCAGCGTATGAAAACGATCTTTTCGGAACGCTTTAAGATCATAAACGAGCGCTTTAAAGCGATCTTTGCCGACCTGTTCGGCGGCGGCAGCGCCGATATTCTGCTCACCGACCCGGGCGACGTGCTCGGTTCGCCCATCGAAATCAAGGTCTCTCCGCCGGGCAAGGTGATCAAGAACCTTTCAGCCCTTTCGGGCGGCGAACAGGCTTTTGTCGCCATTGCGCTGTATTTTGCCATTCTCAAGGTGCGGCCTACTCCATTTTGCGTCATGGACGAGATCGATACTTCGCTTGACGAAGTCAACACGGTCAAATTCGCGGAATATCTGCGCCGGCTCTCGTCGGCAACGCAGTTCATCATCGTAACGCACCGGCGCGGCACCATGGAGGAGGCCGACGTACTGTACGGCGTAACCATGCAGGACGAGGGCGTGTCCAAACTGCTTACCATCAATGTAAACGATGTCTATCAGAAACTTAAAATCGGTTAAGAAAGGAAATGCGCATGGGTTTGTTTGATAAAATCAAAGGCTCGCTCGCCAAAACGCGCCAGTCGTTCGGCGCGAACCTCAACGCCGTCATGTCCGGTTTTCGCCGCGTGGACGAGGATTTTCTGGAGGAACTGCTGGAAGTGCTCGTCATGGCCGACGTCGGCCTGGAAGTCTCGGAAAACATCGTGGACGCATTGCGCAAGCGCGCGAAACTGCAGCGGATTGTGACGGAAGAGGATTTGCGTGAGGCGCTGGCCGGCGTGATCTGCGAGGAGATGCAGAGCGGGGACGGCGCGCTGAAAATAGGTACCCGCCCGTCCGTCATTCTGCTCGTCGGCGTCAACGGCGTAGGGAAGACGACGGCGGCGGCCAAGCTCGCGTATTACCTGAAAAACCAGGGTAAAAAAGTCCTGTTCGCCGCGGCCGACACCTTCCGCGCCGCAGCGGCGGAGCAGTTGTCGATATGGGCCGGTCGGGTCGGCGTGGACATTGTTCGCCATAACGAGGGCGGCGACCCCGCCGCCGTGGTGTTTGACGCGATTTCGGCGGCAAAGGCGCGCGGTACGGATGTGATTATCTGCGACACGGCGGGCCGCCTGCATAATAAAAAGCACCTGATGGAGGAGCTGACGAAGATCCGGCGCGTCATCGACCGTGAGCTGCCGGATGCGGATAAGGAAGTTCTGCTCGTACTCGACGCGACAACGGGACAGAACGCGCTGTTGCAGGCCAAGGAGTTTAAGGACGCGACCGATTTCACAGGTATCGTCCTCACCAAGCTCGACGGCACGGCCAAGGGCGGCATGGCGATCGGCGTGCTCAGAGAACTGGGCATTCCCATCAAGTTCGTGGGCCTTGGCGAACAAATGACGGATTTGGAGCCGTTTTCCGCGGAACAATACGCGAGGGGGCTTGTGTCTTTATGAGGGTTCTGGTCGCGACAAATAATGCAAAAAAGCGAAAAGAGCTTGACAGCATACTGCATGCGCTGGGCGTGGAGACGGTAACGCCCGCGGAGCTGGGCATCAACTGCGAAGTGGAGGAGACGGGCGAAACCTTTGAAGAGAACGCCATGCTCAAGGCGAAAAACGGCGCGATTCTGGCCGGTATTCCGGCTATCGCGGACGATTCGGGACTGATGGTGGATGCGCTGGGGGGCCGTCCAGGCGTCTATTCCGCGCGCTACGGCGGCGAAGGGCTCGACGATGCCGGCCGAACGCTGCGTCTGCTTTCCGAACTCAAGGGCGTGACGGCGCGCGGCGCAAAGTTTGTGAGCGCCATCGCCTATTACGCGAACGACGGAGACTGTTTCACCGTGCGCGGCGAGTGCGCGGGCCGCATTGCGGACGCGCCTCATGGCGCAGGCGGTTTCGGGTACGATCCGATATTTTATGTGCCGGAATACGGCATGACCTACTCCGAAATGGACCCGGAACTGAAAAACCGTATCAGTCATCGCGGCGTAGCGCTCGCACGGTTTTGCGAGCGGTTGAAACAGACGAGAGAAAAGGATGGAAGTCAATGATAACGAGCAGACAGCGGGCATATCTGCGCAGCCTTTCCAATACCCTGAAGGCCACGGAGCAAATTGGGAAAAACGGGCTCACCGACGGCCTGATCGCGCAAATCGACGAATCGCTCGAGCGGCACGAACTGCTGAAAATAAACGTGCTGGAGACAGCGGGCATATCGGGAAAGCTGTGCGCAGGCGAGCTTGCCGAAGCGCTCGGCGCCGACGTCGTGCAGGTGATCGGCGCCAAGGTCACGCTCTACCGGCCTGCGTCCGATCCGGAAAAGCGGACGATCGAACTGCCCTGACGGCGTTCGGCCATCTGAAAAAGGGAGAACCGTAAGTGATGAAGATCGGCGTTTTCGGCGGGACATTCAATCCCCCGCACCGGGGCCATAACCTTCTGCTCAAAGAAATATCAAAGCAGGAGCATTTTGACAAAATTATTATCATACCATCCAATATGCCGCCGCATAAAAACGTGGAGCACAATGACCCGGCCCGGCGCATGGAGATGGCGCGGCTTGCCTTTCCTGAATACGAAGTGTCGGATATAGAGCTGCGGCGCGGCGGTAAGAGCTATACCTGCGATACGCTGGCCGAGCTGAAAAAACAGTACCCTGACGACACGCTCTGCCTCATCTGTGGCAGCGACATGTTCAAAACCCTGCCGAGGTGGCGCAGTCCGGAACGTATATTTAGGCTTGCCCAGGTCGTCACCGCCGCGCGTGACAAGCGCGACCAGTGGCGGCTGCGGCTGGCAAAGCTATGGTACAGTCTGCGTTACGGCGCAGTCTGCAGGATTGTGAAGCTCGACCCGATCGTGATCAGCTCAAGCGAAATCCGCCTGTCCGGCCTGGAGGGCGAAGATATATCGCAGTGGGTGCTTCCGGATGTGTACGAATATATTGTCAAGAATGGACTGTATCGGTGATGCTTCTATGGATATAATGAATAAATACAGGCAGCTTGCGCAGAACGCGCTGTCGGAAAAAAGATTCCGGCATACGCTCGGCGTGGCGTCCGCCGCGGAAAAGCTTGCCGCGCATTACGGGCTGGACGCGAACAAAGCGGTCGTCGCCGCCTTTCTGCACGACATTACAAAAGAGGAAACCTTTGAACGACAGTTGCAATACTGCGCTGAATTTGGTATACTTCTCAGTGATTTTGAAAAGAAATCACCCAAGCTGCTGCATGCCCTCACGGCGGCGGGATATGCGAAACACCGTCTGCATGTGACCGACACGGAGATTCTTGACGCGGTACGCTATCACACAACGGGCCGCAAGTATATGTCGGGCCTTGAAAAAGTGGTGTACCTCGCCGATTTCATTGAGGAGAACCGGAACTTCCCCGGCGTGGACGAAGTGCGCGCGATCGCGTACCAGGGCCTGGACGGGGCCATGATCGCCGCGCTGGCGAACACAATCTGCGAAGTGGTGAACAAGCCCTCGCTCTTGCACTGGGATACGGTGGAGTGCTATAATCAGCTTATCATGGATCGGAAAGGAGAAACGCAATGACAACGGAACAGATGCTGAAAGTCGCGGTTAACGCGCTCAGCTCCAAAAAAGCGGTAGATATTAAGGTGTTGAAGATAGAGAAACTTACCATTGTCGCCGACTATTTTATAATTTGCAACGGCACCTCCGTCACGCAGATCAAGGCGCTGGCGGACGAAGTGGAATTCCGGCTTGAACAGGCCGGCACGCGCGTATTGCACCGGGAGGGCTACGGTTCAGGCAGCTGGGTGCTGCTTGACTATGGTCCGCTGATCGTGCATATTTTCCATCCCAACTCCCGCGAGTTCTATAACCTGGAAAAGCTTTGGGCCGACGCGGTGGAGATAGACGCCGGCACATTATTGGACGAATAGACGAAAGGGCGCGCCCTTTCATGGATAGGGGAAGTAAATAATGAAGTACGACCACAAGTCAATTGAACGCAAATGGCAGGATTACTGGGCGGAACACCAGTCGTTCCGGGCGGAGGACTTTTCAGACAAGCCGAAATTCTATGCGCTCATCGAGTTTCCGTACCCATCCGGCGAAGGCCTGCACGCCGGGCATCCGCGCCCGTATACGGCGATGGACGTGGTTTCCCGCAAGCGCAGGATGGAGGGCTACAACGTCCTGTTGCCTATGGGCTGGGACGCGTTTGGTCTGCCGACGGAAAATTACGCGATCAAGAACAAAATCCATCCCTCCGTCGTTACGGAGAAGAACATCGCGCGTTTTCGCAGCCAGCTGAAAATGCTCGGCTATTCCATCGACTGGTCGCGCGAGGTCGCGACGACCGATCCGGCGTATTACAAGTGGACGCAGTGGATTTTTTTGCAGATGTTCAAAAAGGGCCTCGCCTATAAAAAAGAGATGGCCGTCAACTGGTGTACGTCCTGCAAGTGCGTGCTTGCAAACGAAGAAGTGGTCGGCGGCGTGTGCGAACGCTGCGGCAGCCCGGTGGAGCGCCGCGTAAAGAGCCAGTGGATGCTGAAGATCACGGCGTATGCCGACCGGTTGATCGACGATTTGGACATGGTAGACTATGTTGACCGCGTCGTCGTGCAGCAGAAAAACTGGATTGGTCGCAGCTACGGCGCGGAGGTCGAGTTTGAGACGACCGAGCCGGAAAAACTCGTCGTGTACACAACGCGGCCCGATACCCTTTACGGCGCCACATATATGGTTATATCGCCCGAACACCCCTATATCGAAACGTGGAAGGACAAGCTCCGCAATTACGGGGAGATATGCGAATACGCCCGCAAGGCCGCGCAGAAGAGCGACTTTGAGCGCAGCGAGATCAATAAGGATAAAACGGGCGTGCGCCTTGACGGCGTAATGGCCGTCAACCCCTTAAGCGGCCAGCATATTCCGATCTATGTTTCAGACTATGTGCTCATGTCCTACGGTACCGGCGCGATCATGGCCGTGCCCGCGCACGACACGCGCGACTATGAGTTCGCGGTCAAGTTTGGCCTGCCCATGGTCGAAGTCGTCGCCGGCGGGGATATCTCAAAAGAAGCGTATACCGATATTGAGAACGGAACGATTATCAATTCGCCGTTGATCGACGGCCTCAGCGTCGCCGAAGCCAAGGAGCGGATCGTGGAGATTCTGGAAAAGCGCGGCATTGCGAAAAAGAAAGTCAACTTCAAGCTGCGCGACTGGGTGTTCTCCCGCCAGCGCTACTGGGGCGAACCCATCCCCATGATCTACTGCGAGCACTGCGGCTGGGTCCCGGTACCCGAGGACCAGCTGCCGCTTACCCTGCCCGAAGTGGAGCACTATGAGCCTACCGACACGGGCGAGTCGCCGCTGAGCGTCATGACCGACTGGGTCAATACCGTCTGCCCGGTCTGCGGCAAGCCCGCAAAGCGCGAGACCGACACCATGCCGCAGTGGGCGGGTTCTTCCTGGTATTTTCTGCGCTATATCGATCCGCACAACCCCGACGCGCTCGCATCCCAGGACAAGCTGGACTACTGGACGCCCGTCGACTGGTATAACGGCGGGATGGAGCATACCACCCTGCATCTGCTCTACTCGCGCTTCTGGCATAAGTTCCTCTACGATATCGGCGTGGTCCCGACGCCGGAGCCCTATAAACGGCGTACCGCGCACGGGTACATTCTGGGCGAGGACGGGGTCAAAATGTCAAAGTCGCGCGGCAACGTGATCAATCCCGACGACTGCGTTGACGAGTACGGCGCGGATACCTTCCGTACCTACGTCATGTTCATCGGCGATTTTGAGAAGACCGCCACCTGGTCAAACGCGTCCATCCGCGGCTGCCGCCGTTTTCTGGAGCGAAGCCTGAACCTGCTGGAGATGATAGAGGGCGAGCAGGGCTATGGCGCGCTTGAGAAGAATTTCCACCGCACAATCGCAAAGGTCGGCGCTGACATAGAAGAACTGAAGTTCAACACCGCCATTGCCGCGCTGATGACTCTGCTCAACGATATCTACGCGGCGGGCAGCGTTACGCGCGAAGCGCTGTCGGTATACATCCGCCTGCTCAGCCCCTTCGCGCCGCATTTGGCCGAGGAGATGTGGCAGCGTATCGGTATGCCGAAGCCCATTGCCGAATCGGGCGTCTGGCCGCAGTTCGACCCTGCAAAAACCGTGGACGACGCCATTGAGATTCCCGTCCAGGTCAACGGCAAGCTCAAGGGCCGAATCGTGATTTCCGTGGGCGCTGCGCAGGATACGGTGCTGGCGCAGGCTTGTGCCGACGAACGCGTTTCCGCCGCCCTGGAAGGCAAGACGGTCGTAAAGCAGATTTATGTGAAGGACAAACTCGTAAATTTTGTCGTCCGCTAAATTTGTCTTGACAGTAGTATGAATCATTAGTATAATAGAAAAAGATACTGGCCTGTCGTTCGGAGGGAGGGTAGAAATCAATGGCTGTCGTAAAAGTGAAAGATAATGAGTCCTTAGACAGCGCGCTGCGCAGATTCAAAAGGTCATGTTCCAAGGACGGCACGTTATCTGAACTCCGTAAAAGAGAGCATTATGAAAAGCCGAGCGTAAAACGCAAGAAGAAATCTGAAGCCGCCCGCAAACGCAAATATAAGTAAGAGTATTCCCGCTGTGCCCTGCACGGCGGGAATTTATTATGCGCGGGATTATGTGCAGGCGCGCCCTTTCCGAAACCGATGCCGCCCGGCGGCTGCGGTCCACGTATACCTTATGCCCCCCAAAAGGAAATTTTACGCAAGACACACTCGCGCATGAAATTTCGCTGCTTTGAATATAGTTGGATGTGGATACTATGTAAGTGGGGGAACGCGCGTTGAAAAAGAGTATTGCTGCAGTATTGACCGTCCTTGCCGTTCTAGCCGGAACGCCGGTCTGCGCCGCGACGGATGCCGGGACCGACTATGCACAGGCTCCGGAGGTATCGGCGCAGAGCGCGATCGTAATGGAAGCCGCCACCGGCGTGGTGCTCTATGAAAAGGACGCCGACGCCACCCGGCCCATGGCCAGTACGACCAAGCTTATGACAGCGCTTGTCGCGGCGGAGGCGGGCGGCCTGGACGACGTGGTGACCGTACCCAAACAGGCGGTCGGAATCGAGGGGAGCAGCGTATATTTGCAGGAGGGCGAACACATCACGGTCCGGGAACTCATATACGCCACACTGCTCTGCTCCGGAAACGACGCGACCGAAGCGCTGGCCTATCATTACGGGGACGGGGAACGGTCGGCTTTTGTGCAGATGATGAACGAAAAGGCGGCGGAGCTGGGGCTTCAAAGCACACAATTTGAGAATCCTTCGGGCCTGCCTGCGGACGGACATTACACCACGGCGCGCGAACTTGCCGAAATCGGGCGCGCAGTCAGCCGGAACGCGTTTTTATCCGAAGTTGTCGGAACCAGAGCCGTCACGCTTCAAAACGAAGACGGATATACCCGCCGCTATGTGAACCATAACACGCTATTGAAGCTCTACGAGTATGCGGACGGAATGAAAACGGGTTTTACCAAGGCCGCTGGCCGTTGCCTTGTCTCCTCGGCGACCAAAAACGGCGTCAAGCTCATCTGCGTGACTCTGCACGCGCCGGACGACTGGAACGACCACATCCGTATGCTCGAATACGGCTTTTCCCGCGTTTCCGTAAAGGAAATTGCCGCCGCCGGTACGCTCGCATGCCATATCAGCGTTGGGGGCGGGACTAAAGCGCTGGTTACGGCGGCAAACCAGGCGCCCGTAACGCTGCTGGCAGTGGATGGAAAAGCGGTTGAATACACAGTCGAGTTTGTATATCCTGCGTTTGTATTCGCGCCGATAAAGCGGGGGCAGGCGCTGGCTGAAGCGCGCTACTACTGTGACGGCAGGCTTGTCCTTTCCGTCCCGCTCGCGGCTGTGGAGGACGTGGAAGCCCGGCCCTTTGTGAGCAAATGGGAAATATTTCGTAAGAATTTTGCTTTGATAATGAATTCAGTATTGCCTTGAGCTTGCATTTGAGGTACAATAAAGTGTAAAATTCGCGCTGTGGAGGTAAAATTTTGAAGGAAAATGCTGTGAGGCTGCAAAAATTCCTGGCGGACCAGGGCGTATGTTCACGGCGGAAAGCCGAAGAGCTGATTGCCGCCGGCCGCGTGGAGGTGGACGGCGAGCGCGCCGAGCTGGGACAAGCGGTGGATCCGGGACGGGACAGGGTTACGCTTGACGGGAAGGCCGTGCGTCCAGCGCTTCGCAGGCATACCTATATCATGCTGTACAAGCCGCGCGGCGTCGTAACGACCATGCACGACGAGCTGGGCCGCCGCTGTGTCCACGACCTGCTGCAGGGCGTGAACCGCCGCGTATTCCCCGTCGGCCGGCTCGACCGCGATTCGGAAGGCATGCTCCTGCTGACGGACGACGGCGCGCTTGCAAACGCGCTTACCAGCCCGAAATCCAAAGTGCCCAAGACATACCGGGTGACGGTGGACGGCGCGCTTGCGCCCGACGCTGCCGCGCAGATGGAGGCCGGTATGACTCTGGACGACGGGTTGGAGCTCCTGCCCGCGCAGGTGTATATCAAGTCCGCCCGGCCGGACCGTTCCGTGCTGCTCATCACGCTTTGCGAGGGGAAAAACCGGCAGATACGCCGGATGTGCGAACAGTTCGGCCTGCAGGTGAAGTTGCTTAAACGCGAACGAATCGGCGAACTGCGCTTTGGGAAGCTGAAGAGCGGCGAGCACAGATTTTTGGAAGAGGATGAAATCCGCTATCTGAAACAGATTTGCGGTTTGGCATAATTACAGATATTGGAGGTTTAAAAATGAAACCCATGACAAACTGGCCGCAAGAGGAACTTGCCGCGTATGCGCGGGAACTTGCGAAGGAATATGAAGAATTTCAAAAGCAGGGCTTGAAGCTGAACATGTCGCGCGGCGTGCCCGGTACAGAACAACTGGATATGTGCGAGGGAATGCTGACCGTGCTGCAGACCAATGAAGACTGCCTCTGCGATGGCGTGGACACCCGCAACTACGGCGGCCTGGACGGTCTTCCCGGCGCAAAGAAGCTGTTTGCGGATATTTTAGGTCTCAAACCGGAAAATATCATTGTCGGCGGCAATTCCTCGCTCAATCTGATGTATGACGCGGTTGCGCGCGCCATGACGCACGGCGTCGTCGGCTCGGTCAAACCCTGGTGCGAGTGTCCGGGCCGCAAGTTTCTTTGCCCCGTGCCCGGCTACGACCGCCATTTTGCCGTAACCGAGCACTTTGGATTTGAGATGATCAATATACCAATGGACGAAAACGGACCGGATATGGATATGGTGGAGCGGCTCGTTGCGGCCGATGCGGATATCAAGGGTATCTGGTGCGTGCCGAAATACTCGAATCCCACCGGGATCGTGTATTCCGACGAGACCATACGCCGCCTGGCAAGCCTCAAACCCGCCGCGCCGGACTTCCGGATTTTCTATGACAATGCATACGTCGTCCACCATCTCACGGACGAGCGGATTGAAATCGCCAATATATTCGATTATGCAAAAGAGGCGGGCAATGAGAACATCGTG
>USJY01000017.1 GCA_900555065.1 uncultured Eubacteriales bacterium | reverse complement strand
TGCCGCAGGCGGTACAGAACGCGCCGTTGTTTTTCTCGCCGCAGGAACAGGTCCAGCCGCCCCGTTCGGGTTTGGGCTTGCCGCAGGCGGAGCAGAACGCGCCGCTGTTTTTCTCGCCGCAGGCGCAGGTCCAGCCGCCCTGTTCGGGCTTGGGCTTGCCGCAGGCGGAGCAGAACGCGCCGCTGTTTACCTCGCCGCAGGCGCAGGTCCAGCTTCCGGCCGTTGCCGCCTGCCGTTGCATTTGCTGCTGGTTTGCCGCGCTTGCCGCGCCGATTACGCCGCCGCCGGCCTGCATCCCAACGCCAACGCCCATAAACCCGGCCATGCTGCCGGCGGCGTTGGAGCCCGCCGCTTCAATGCCGCGCGCAACCGAGCCCTGCATATAGCCTTCGCGTACGTTCGGGTCGCTGAGCATTGCGCCCTGGTTGCGCATGTTGATGAGCTTGACAGACTCCTCGTCATAGCTGATGGACGCAATGCCCACGGCCTGTATCTCCATACCGCGCATCTGGTTCCAGCTCTCGTCGAGGATGTTCGCCATGTATTTGCCGAGCTGCACGCTCTTGGATGAGACGTAGGAAATGCGCTCGCCATCCGCGGACATCTGGTTGATGGCGGCCTGCAGCGCCTCCAAAAACTCGCTTAGATACTGCTCGTTGATGTCGCTGATCTCCACACGGTCCTGATCGCGCGGAACAGCCTCCGCATAGAACTTCAGCGGGTCTTTGATCTTGATCGAGTAGGTGCCGTGCGTACGCAGGAACAGCTCTGCATTATAGAAGTTGTCGAAGTAGTTGATGGGGTTGCGCGTGCCGAACTTGATTCCCTTGATCTCCTGCAGGTTCACATAGAAGACGCGCTGCGCGACAGGCGTGACGCCGCCGTACTTGAACCGGCTGAACGTCTCTTTGAGCGAATCTCCGAACTGGCCGTTGAACATGGACGGCAGGGAAGAGTTTTTGACGGTGTAGTAGCCCTCTTCCGCAGTATAGTCCACAATTTTGCCGCCGTCGACCAGCAGCATGAACTGGTTGGGGTAGACGTGGATCACGGAACCGTCCGACACCGTGTTCTCCGTACCCTTGCGGTTGGAGCCGCGCTTATCGTCTCTGCGGACGGGTACGCCCGCGGTGAATACGGTGGTGTCGCTCATCCGGTCCGGCTCGATCACTTCAAGCCACTGGTCGGCAAACCCGCCGCCGACAGCGCTGGAAATGGCTTTGATAATTCCCATGAAAAACCCTCCTGTCAATCTCGGTAACCTTACCCAACATTATACAACGAAAACCCGATTCTGTCCAGCGTAAGCGGACGGAATCGGGCGGGTCGAAAAGAATTCACAAAGCGCCTGCAGGGAACCGCTGGCCGCACGGGTCAACAGGCGGGCAACGGATCGTCGCCGCGCGCTTTTATGACATGGTCCATGCTCGCCGCGGTAATTTCCTTAAAGTTAAGGCGGACGTTTGTAATTTTTGAATGCTTGAAAAAATTGTACTGCAGCCTGTCCGCCACGATATGACAGTTTTCCTGATTGATATTCATAAGCATAAGCAAAAACTGCGAAGGGCTGTATTGGGTGTACACGTCCCCGCGCCGGCCGGAACGGCGCGCGGCCTTATGCATGGAGGTGGACAGATTTCTCAGCCGTTCGCCGCTTTTGGGCTGGCTGTTGTCGGTCTCGGTCAGCGTGCAGAGCATAATGTATATGGACTGGCCGTTTCTCTCCTTATGCCGAACGATAAACTGGTAGAAATTGATAAAGTTTTCAAAATTGCAATAGTACGCGCCTGTAAAGCATTCCGGCTCGCTGCTCGCCGTGCGCACGTCATGAACGCAGTCCGTCGGCCGCTGCATGCTGCCGGCGATCCTGCGGTAGAGGTTCCGCATTGTCTGCGAAGGGCGCACGCCCAGGTCGTTGTACAAGGTGTCGGCGACCTTGTTGTACTCCGCAATCGCCTCTGCGCAATGCCCCATTTCAAACAGGCAGGAGATGTGCATCAGGCAGAGCTCCTCCTCGTAAGGGTAGAGCGCGGTGGCGCGCTGCAGCAGGGGCAGAACCCTGGCAAGCCGTTTGCCGCGTTCGGCGATCCCGTACGCAATATGGATCAGCTCGCAGAATTGTTCCTGGTAACGTGAAGAACGGCCCATCACCCACGGCTCGCTGGAGGAACGCGCCAGAAAATCGCTTTTATAAAGGCCGGCCGCCTCCATGCAGAGTGCAAAACGCGTTTCGTCGTCCAGCTGCGCATGCCTGACGCGCCTGACAATCGCAAAGAACTGCTCCGCATCTATCTCGCAGGGGATATCGGGGGAAAAGCCGTACCTGTTTTTGTTGTAGAGTATGCAGCTTTTGTCCAGTTCTGCGCCAATAAAGAGCTTGCGCAGACGGTATACGATGTTTTTCAGCGTGCCGACCGGGTTGCTCCCGTAGTCGTCGTGCAGCAGCGCGTCAATGAGCTCCTCTTGCAGGATCATCTTACCCCTGTTGCACAACAGGTACTGAAGCAGTTGTATGACTTTGCTGTTTCGGGTCTCCGGCGATACGATGACGTGTTCGCCGCAAGTGACTTGAAACCCTCCGAACATTTTTACCTGAAGGACTGGTATATCCGCCAAGCTGAACGCCCCCTCCGTACAGTTTGATATAAAATTATATCACAAATAAAGATAGAAGAAAACACATATTCCGATAAATCGGCATGAAATTCCCATACGCGCCCGTTCCCGTAGAACAGGTCGGGCAAAACGCTGTGTGGGAACGCCGGTCCGGCGTTGATGACGTTCTGTTCCTGCAGCGGGAAAAAATTCGCGTCCATGCGGATGATGCGATGTTTTCGCTCGCCGCGCCCGCTTTTTACATCCACAGCGCCCGTTTTGCGGCCACCTGCGCCGCCTGTTATAATAAAAAAACGGGCGGAGCAGACGCTCCGCCCGAAGGGCAGAATCAGATTACGGCCGCGGCCGACATGGGCGGGATATCGAAGCTTCCCTCAAAGCAGGTGAGTTCGTCGTCGTCCACAAGCCTGTACCGGCTGAGCGTCTGCCCGTCGTTCAGAACGGGCGTGACAGTTATGGAATTCTCCTCGTCGTAGTTTACGATCACCATACCGCTCCGGCCGTTTTGGTTTTGGAACACCGCGTAATCGCCGAATCCGTCCCGGCCTTCGGCTGCGACGGCGCCGCCGCGCCGGCCCATCCACTCGCCGTCCCAGAAATATGCGGAAAGGTCGCGCCGCAGCCGGTCCATTTTCATGCCGTAGGCGACTGTCTGCGGGTAGTCGGAGGGCCGGCCCTTAAAGTTGTAGGGCTCGTAGCTGATGATATAGCGGTTGAGCAGGCACTGGTTGATCATGGAGCGGTCGTCAAAACCCACGACGGCGGTCATGATCTGGCCGTGCGGACGCATCAGGCGGCTGACGGGCCGGTGATCGCGTCCCCAGGTACGTCCGTAGGCGAGGTCGTACTCGTCGAATTGGAAGTCGTACAGCGCTTCGCCGGCGATCAGGAACTCTTTTTCAATGCCGCGTTCCCGAAGAATTTTGCGGAAGCTGTCCACAAGCTTCCTGTCCCAGCCGTAAGCGGGCGCGCCGTAGCGGTGCCCGTGCGCCGTATCAAAACAGCACAGGGCGGGGGAGTGGTGCATACACTCGTCGTAGAGGATGCCGTCCGCGCCCAGCTCTACGCACTTGAGGAACTCGCGGCCGCACAGTGCAATGTATTCGTCGCTGCCAAAGCACATGGGAATAAGCCGGCGCGTATTCACATTGGCCAGCTGCGACGCGGTCATATACTGGTAGCCCTTGTAGACGTAGTAATACCCGTACGGGTCTTTGATGGCGAGCGGGGCGTATACGGGCTCGAAGTCGTCGGTCGTCTGGTCGGCCCAGGTGAACTTGGTAAACAGAATGAGCTTTACGCCCATGGCGCGTATTTTCGCGATCGCGTCGTGAAGCTCCGCCCAGGTGCCCAGGCGCGGGTCAGGGTCATGCGAAGGGTTGCCGCGGTCCTGGCCGCCGATATTCCAGCCCGTGACCTGCAGCGCGTCTATGCCGAACTTCACGCATTCCTCGCCGAGCTTCGGCAGTTCCCGAAAGGGGATGCGCAGTTCGTCTTCCGGCGAGTTGAGGTGCGCCTGCAGCCATGCGTGCGGCTTTTGAATCCAGTCGGGGCGGGGATGCTTCTGCGGCGGCAGCGCGTTCCAGCTTTTGCTGATCCGGGTCCAGCACGCGGCGCCGGTCTCCCACCCCCCCTTGTAGCCCTCCAGGGCGAAGGGGAGCAAGTCAAACTCCGTCCCGGGCGCGACAAAGGGCATGTGCGCCGCGGCAAAGCGGGTGAACACGTCCTTCCCAAAAGCGCTGTCCTCGGAAAAGAGCCGAAAATCGTTGGAGTTACGCCAGCCCGGTTGCGCTTCGGCGTGCCAGGTTACCGCCTCGACCCGCCGCTCCGCCGCGCCGATGTAGAGCCCGTTGCCCTTCTCGTCTACGGCCAGTGCGAACGGGGAAAGGGGCGGGTTGTCCATTTCCGGGTTGATGGAAAGGGTGGGATAGTCCACGCTGTGGGTTGCCGTCAGGTTTTCAAAGGTGGGCCACAGCTCGAAGGAATGCAGGCCGAGATAGTGGCCGTACTCAAAAGCAAAGCGCGTGCAGCCCGCCGGCCTGTGCAGATCGCCAAGATATGGGTAGTAGACGTTTTCCACAAACACGCTGTCGTTGTTTCGTATATGCATGCGGAACACGGCCTGGTCGCGCACAATCTCGCACACCGTCGTCACGGCGATGTCGTGCCGGCCTCCGTATTCGGATACAATGCCGTCCCATGTGAATTCCACCCGGGTTTCGGTGCAGGCGCTTCTGGGCGCGCAGGGCTGCCGGTTGCCCCAGGCGTTGTTATTGCGGCGGCCGTGGTCGTCGTGTCTGCTGTGGTCTTCCAGCGGCAGCATGAGCCGCCAGGAAAGGGCGAGGTGCGGCCGGTTCAGTATCTCCCAGTCTGATGCTTTGGAGTAGAGGTAGCAGAGCGAGCCGTCGCATGGATTGAACTTGAGAATCAGAGAAGATGTCTCCAGCGTGTAAAGCTGTTCCATGAATATGCGCCTCCAGTTATGTCTCCCGCAGCCGCCGTCACCAGTTGCGGAACCCCTCTTTTTCTACGGCGTCCGGATCCGTACTGCTCCGCACGACAAGCCCGGTTTCAATGGAACGAAGCCGGGCGGGCGCGGAGTAGTTCTCAATCCGGGACAGCGCCAGCTCCATTGCATGCCGGCCGAGCATGTCCGCCGGCATGCGGACAGAGGAGAGGGGCGGCCTTACGAGCGAAGCGACGAACGAGTCGTCAAAGCCGATTACCCGAACGTCTTCCGGCACGCGGACGCCCGCTTCGCGCAGTGCGCTGAGCGCGCCGACGGCCATCTGGTCGTTGGAGGCGAACACGCCGTCGAACGCAGGTCCGTTTCGGAGCGCGCGCACGGTCGCGTCGTATCCGCTCTGGGGTGAAAAGTCGCCGTAGACGGTCCGGCCTTCGGCTCTGCCGTCCTTCAACTCGTCCATAAAGCCGCGCACGCGGTTCTCGGCCGCCCAGGAGTTCTGCGGCCCGGTGATATGCAGAAGCCTGCGGCATCCGCACTCGAGCAGGTGCCGCGTCGCCGTGCGCGCGCCGCCGTAGTTGTCCGCCTCCACGGAATCAATCCCATAAGCGGTCAGGTCGCGTTCTATACTGATTACAGCCGTCTTTTTCCCGGTCGCGGCCATAAGTTTGAGCTGCCTGAAATAGTCGGCGTTGTCCGGGTCCGCGACGGTGTCCAGGATAATCGCGTCGAACCGGTTCTTGCGCATGGTGTTCACATACTGCTGTTCGAGCTCGAACTCGTCGTTCGCGTCGATGCACATCAGATGGAAGCCGCGCGCAGTGGCGATGGCGCGGCACTCGCGCAGCAGGCGCCCGAAGAACACCCGGCTGAAGTTTGTGATGATCACCCCAATCATGTTGGAGCGCGCGCTCTTCATGTTGCGCGCCACAGGATCGGCTTCGTAGCCGAGCTCTTCAATGGCGGCCACAATCCGCGCAGTCGTCTCCGGAGAGACGTATTTTGTGCCGTTGATCATGTTGCTGACAGTGGAGATGGCAACGCCTGCGCGTTTCGCGACGTCGTTAATGGTGGCCATGGATTCACCTTCCCTTTAAAAGATGTCCGGACTTATTTTTTCATTTTGTGCGCCGCGCGCATATATTCCGGTTTTTTTCGCGCTTTTATTTTGTTTTTTTATCATACCACAGCGCGGCCGGGATGTCGAGCGCTGCGCAGAAAAAAACAGGTTTCCGCGCCGGCATTGCCGGCGTGGGAACCTGCGTTCGTGCCTGTGCAAATACATGTGGCTTTTTTCTGCGAAAACGGACGCGCGCGCCGTCCGCATGAGCGTCGGTATACCGCGCGTTCAAAGCAGGCGCATCGTCTGGCAGGGGAAAAAAGCGTTTACGCCTGCTTTTACAGAAGCAACAGCATCGCCATATCCCGCGCCATCGCCTTTTCAATCGCGTCCATAGCGGCGGCCGCGCCCGAGACGTCGGTCAGGAACACAGCGCCGCAGAGCTTGTCGCCGTCAAAGTACAGCGCCTTGTATACGTTTGACGCAGGGTCGTCCAGCAGAATGCGCTTGTGCGCGCCGCCGCCGACCGTACCCGCTGAAAAGAGTTTGAACGCACCGTCCTCCATCGCCGTCGCGGGCACGATGGGCGCGTATGCCGCCGCGGCGCCGGCCATGGCCAGTCCGGCGGTCCGGCCCTGTGCCAGTGCGGCGGACCACAGCCCGGCTACCTTGCCGCCAAATTCGGCGCAGTCGCCCGCCGCATAGATATGCGGGTCGCTCGTGCGCATGGTCTGGTCCACGATCACGCCGCGGTTCACATCCAGGCCGCACGCGCGCGCAATGGACAGCTCGCTGCGCACGCCGGTGCAGACGAGCAGGAAATCCGCTTCCAGGCGCGCGCCGCCCTGCAGAATGATAGCGCCGCCGTCGGTGTCCTCCACGCCGGAGTTTACAAGCACGCGCACGCCCAGCCCCTCCAGGTGCGCCCGCAACCGCTGTGAAGCCGCCTGGTCGCCCTGTATGGACAGGATTCGGTCCGAACGCTCGATCACCGTTACCTCCAGCCCGCGCGCGCGTATGGCGAGCGCGGCCTCTATGCCGAGGATGCCGCCGCCGAGCACAGCCGCGGTCCCGGCCGCGCCTATGAGCCGGTCGAGCTCCATTGCGTCCGCCTTTGTGCGCAGCGTCCGGACGGGCAGGCCGCCCTCCTTCTGGGGAACCGGACAGAAGGCGTTCGCCCCCGTGGCCAACAGCAGCTTGTCATAGGGCAATTCACCGCCGCCGTCGAGTACGACACGGCGCTGTTCGCGGTCTACGGCCGCCGCCCTGTCAAATATGATTTTAATATTGGCCGCGGCAAAGCCCTCCTCGCTGTCGAGCAGCGCCTGGTCAAAGGTCATTTCTCCGGCGAGCACGTCGGACAGCGCGGGCCTGTTGTACGGGAGTTCGCCCTCTCCGCACAGCAGGGTAATGGACGCGCCCGCGTTATGATTTCGGATCGTCCTTGCCGCCTCGCAGCCGGCCGCGCCGCAGCCGATGATCACAAACGCTTCGTCAGTGTCCTTGCGCGGCGCCTGCGCTTCGTCCGTCTCCTCCACAAACGCAGCCGCGCCCGCGCCGCAGACCGGGCACGGGTCGGGCGGGACCTCCCCCTCGAATACCATATTGCAGATGGTGCAGCGCCAGCGTTTTTTTGCGGCCGACGTGTCCGTCTTTGTAACCGGAGCCTGCGCCGCCGGGGTCTCTACTACTGCCGGCGCGTCGGCCGTGAAGGCCTCTCTGCCCGCGCCGCAGACGGGGCAGCGCTCGGGGCAGTCCGCGCTTTCGCACTTCCAGCCGCAGATGGAACAGGTCCATACCCTCGCCGCGCCCGGCGCGTCCGGCCGTGCAGCCGGAGCCTGCGCCGCCTGTTCCAGCGCCCGCAGCGCGGCCGCGCCCGCGCCGCAGACGGGGCAGGTGACAGGTTTGTCCGCGCCCGCTGCCGTAGATCCGCATACGAGGCATACCCAGTTCTTTTCCATCTCTCATTTCCTCCTGGTCTATATTTTGGCTTATGTCCGTCCGTCCGTCATTCGCCCCAGATCCGGGCGAGCGCCGCAAAGGCGCGCCTGACGAACGCGCTGTAGTCGGAACCGTCGTAGTTGACGGGCCTGGGGAATATTTCGAGGTTCAGATACCCCGTGTAGTTCACGGCCTCCATATCCGTTCGCAGCGCGGCCCAGTCGATGGACTCGTCCATGGGGATGTGGTGCTGGTCGTCCACGCCGTTGTTGTCGTGCAGATGGGTGAATCCCATCCGCGGCCCATACCGGCGCACAAACCCGATGCCACGGTTGTACGCGTTTTCATGCCCGCTGTCAAAACAGAACTGCAGATTTTTTGAACTGATGTTACCGAACAGGTAATCGAGATGAACGGGCGTGCGCAGGTTTTCGAGCAGCAGGATCACGCCGCGCTTTTCAGCGTGCTGCACAAGCCTGTTGCAGGTTTCCAGCCCAAGCTCCGAGATGTATACGTTGTCCGGCCCGCTCGTGGGGTGCACGATGAGCGACTCAATGCCGAACGCGGCGCACAGGTCGATCTGTTCCAGGTAGAGATCTGTGAGTTCGTCGTGCTGTGGTCCGGGTACCCAGAACTCGCAGTTGCGCTTAAAAGGCGGGTGCAGGTTCACAACATGCAGGCCGTGTTCCTTCGCGCTCTGTACATAGGTGTGGAGCTGTTCTTTCGTGATAAACGCGGCGTCGGAGTTGATATGTATGTTCTGGAATCCGGCCTCTTTTGTCAGGCGCATTTGCTCGCCCAGGTCCATTTCGGGAACGGCGCGCAGGTCAATGCAAAAACGTTCAGTCATCGGTATCACCTTTCATATTCCACCCTCCTGCAACGGAGCAGCGGTTATTCTGTATGTACCTTTAATATAACAGATCGCCGCCCATAAATCAACTAAAATAGTATTGATAAAGCCGAAAAATGCAAAATCCTTGACAGAACTCCGCGGCCGTGGTATTTGTATAAGAAAACGGACGGGGAGGCGGACCATGCAGCGGGACAGCGGAGTCGGACTGAGCGCGGCGGCGCTAAAATGGATTGCGGCGGCCGCCATGACGGCGGACCATATCGGAATCGTGTTCAGCGCGGCGCTTCCCGCCGGTGCGCAGCTGATCCTGCGGACGGCGGGCCGCATAGCGCTGCCGCTGTTCTGCTTTTTTGTCGCGGAGGGCGCGCGCAGGACGGGTCGCCCGGGCAGATACGCCCTGCGTCTTCTGGCGTTTGCCCTGGTTTCCGAAGTCCCCTTTGATTTGATGCTTGCGGGCCGGCTCTTTGACCTGCACCGGCAAAACGTCCTGTTTACGCTGCTGTTGGGTTTGCTGGCGGTACTGGCGGCGGACCGCCTGCGCCGCCGTCCTGCCGTGGCCGTGCTGTGCGCGCTGGCCCTGTCGGGCGCGGCGCAGCTTGCGCGGACGGATTACGGCATGTTCGGCGTCTGGCTCGTCCTGTTTTTCTGGCTTCTGCCCGGCGCGTCGCCGCCGCGCGCGGCGCTTTTGTCCGTCCTGCTGTTCTGGTTGGGCGCGGCGGGCGGCGGGCTGCAAACCGGCCTGTGGCAGCTTGCCGGGCTTTTGGCCCTTCCGCTGATCCGTCTGTACGGCGGCCGGCGCGGCCGCGGCGGGAAATACGCGTTTTACGTTTATTATCCGCTGCACATGCTGCTTCTGTATCTGCTCTCCCGCTTATGATAGCCTGCCGAAAGCGCGCCGGGACCTTCCAAAGCCCCGGCGCGCTTTCTATGCGTTTTCGTTTTGTATATAGTAAGCGACGAGCAGATCGACCACCTCGTCGTAGCTGTTCACGCCGCTGTTCTGTCCGAACGCCTTTAGATAGGCGTCGTTGAGCGCCGTACCGGCCTGTTCAAGCCCGCCGGCATAACGGCTGTAATGCAGCGCCGCGGCCGCGCAGTCGAGCCTGAGCGCGTCGCCCATGCGTTCGGCCAGCGCTTCCCGGCCGGACTTTCCAAGCGCATTGTAACAGTAGACAAAGGCGTGGTAGTATCCGGCGTATGCAAACGCCGCATCCCCGCTTTCCGCGCAGGCGAGAAACGCGGCGAAATTGGCCTCGTTTTCCGGCGCGATACCAAGCCGGTGCGCCATTTCGTGCAGCATGGTAAAGGGCAGAGTCGTGTCCGGTACGTCCGTGTTGACGTTGCACTCGCCGAAAAACGGGTTGTACACGCCGGTAATTCCGAGCAGGGACAGCGCGGGCGACGCGATCACCGCCTTGGGCGGAGCGTACGCGCCTTCAAAAAACGGATACCGCCGCGCAAGGGCGCGCATCGCGTCCGGCGCGCGTCCGGCGAGCGCGGCGTACCCGCCGTTGTCAAAGGTCCCGTCCGACCTGCGCTCCACAGCTTCTGCAGCCTGGTTGGCCTGGTCCAGATAGTGTTCCGCGGCCTCGAACAGCTCCTGCTCGCCGTAGCCGCGCACAGGCAGGCCGAGGCTGTCGGACAGGGGCGCGGCATAGTAGTTCAGTCCCCACGCGAATACAAAGAAGCAGAGCGCGCCGGCGCAGGCGAGGCAGGCCCGTCCCGCACGGTCCAGCCAGCTGCGCCCGCGGCCGCGCGCACGTCCGCACAGGCGCATGACGAGCCTTGTAAGGAGCAGGGCGGCAAGCAGGTAGACGCACAGCTCGGCTGCGGGCACGCGCGGGATCAGGGAAAAGACCGCGCCCAGCGCGCCGGATACCGCTTTGGATACGGGCCGGTAATACGACGCGACCCATTCCGGACAGCGCCTTGCGGCCGCGCACGCGGCCAGACATAGCAGCACAAGCCCTCCGCTTACGCCGAAGCGGACGGCCGCCCTCTTTTTCTGCGCCGTCATGCAACCGCCTCCTTTCCGACCACAGTATAACATATCCGGTCCTTGCCGCGCCATATAAAATCTCACAGCCGCCGCGGCGGGCATTATGCTTGACAAGCAAACATCGCGCACATATAATGAAGGTATTGTAACGGCGGGCTGCGGCG
>USJY01000016.1 GCA_900555065.1 uncultured Eubacteriales bacterium | reverse complement strand
GAGGAATGCTTTTGTCCTGCTTTGCCGCCGTTACGCTTTCGACTGTGCGGATCTTGCTGTTTCGCTGCGCACGCCGCGTCAGCGCCGCTGCGTTCCCGCCGGACCCATGCCCGGCTGCGTATGCCGCCTGTATTTACGGCGCGCCGTTTCTATGCCGGACCCGCGGCGCATACGACCCGCCGCGCCGACGTCTCTTTCCGGCGGCCCGTCCCTGTTTATGGACGCGGCCTTGTGGCGCAATGCCTGCCGCCGCCATGCATCCCGCCGCGTCTTTGCCGTTTACAGGCCTTTTAGACCCGTGCACCTTTAAGACCCGTGCAGCCGTCTTCGTTTTCGCGCGCCGCGTCGTTTACAAAAAAAGGCCAGACGGAGCGCTCCGTCTGGCCTGCTGTTTGTGCTATTTGTATCCACAGTAAAAGCAAAGCTCTGTATCTCCGCGCTTGAACACGCGCCGTCCCACGCCGTGCGCACAGGCTTTGTTCTTTTCATAAAGCACGTTAAGCTTAGTTCGTTGCGGAATCGGTTTTATTCACATATGCCCTCGTAGAACCAGATCGCGCCGGCCCGGAGAGGCAGGGTGAAGGTGACGCCGTTTTCAGCCGGGTTGTCAGCGATAAAGCTCTCGCCGGTCTCCTCGTTCACGAACTTGTACTTTCCGAAAAGCTGCCTTGGGTAGACTGTGATCGACTCGTCCGGCGCCTGATTGTTGCGCAGCACCTGCAGGGCGCCTTCGCAGCATTCGGGGCGGTCAAACTGGAACACGGTCCATTTTTTGTTGCTGCGGTGGTTCTCGGTCAGGCCGTAGAAGTCGCCGCGCAACAGCAGGTCGGCGAACCGCTGTGCAATGCGGATCATTTTGTTGACATAGGGAATCTTTTCGGGGAAGGTGCGCATATCGCTCATGCTTACGCCGTTTGTGAGCGCGCCCATGGCGTTGACGAGCTTAAAGTTGTCGATGGACGGATCGTCCACCGCGTAATAGTCCTCGTGGCTGTAGTACTCGTTATTGCGGTCCCAGCTCTGGTTCCAGCTGCGGACGTAGGGGATCCAGTTGAACAGGGTGTGCCGGAACGCCTGGTTGATGTGGTGATAGCCGTAGCCGTAATCGGTCGGATGCAGGGGCACTGAACGGCGCATGGTTTCCAGGTCGTTGCGGCGGCCGCCGGAGGAGCAGGAGTCAATCCAAAGGCCGGGAACATTCATCAGCAGGTAATCCCAGAAGGCGAGGTAAGCCTGCACATACAGATTTTCCAGCATACCCTTGCGGTCGTCCGGCTCGTTGTCGCGCCAGTGGAGCAGCGGCTCAAAGTTGAAGTCCTGCCGGTAGCACTTGATTCCGCTTTCGTTGAACAGCTTGACAAAGGTTTCGCAGATCCATTTGAAGCAGTCGGGGTTGGTCAGGTCAAGCAGCATGTTTTCCACTTCAGGGTCTTTTCGCTTGAGCATCCACTCCGGATGCTCCACCGCGAGTTTGAGACCCGGCCGGATGCGCTCAGGTTCAAACCACACGAGCAGGTCCATGCCCGCCTCGTCGCAGGCCTTGCCGATAGGGGCGAGCCCGTTCGGGAAGCGTTCCGGATCGGGGTACCAGGACCCGGTCAGCGTCCAGTCCCGCTTGCCGTCTTTGCCGCGGCAGGGGTACCAGCCCGCGTCGATCCACCAAAGGTTCGCGTTCTCAAAATTCTCCGCAACTTCGCGGATAGAGCTGAGCTGCTGCTGCTCGTTTGCCTCCTGCCATTCCACGCCGCCGCCGTTGTCCGAGAACACGATGGTCGGTTCGATCGGCTCGCCCAGCCTGCGGGGCAGCACGTGCGCGTTATACCAGCGCCGCCAGATATTTATGCCGCGGTCCTCCGCGCCGTCGAAAAACTGCAGGGACATGCGCGGCGTGCGCAGCGTTTCACCGGGCCGGATTACAGTGTGCACGACCTGCTGTCCCGCGCGCAGTTTTACGCCGTCCGTTTCGCCCGTATAGGCGCAGGCCCACTGCGCCGGCCAGCCGATGGAGATGTTCACCCCGTAGCCGTCGAACAGCAGCCGCTGGTAGGGAAAAGCCTGGTCGCAGGGCCTGCCGCCGGTCGGCGCCTGTTCAAAGGTCGCGCCGGGCGCCATGGCCGTACGGCCCTCGGTATAGCCGTCCACGCTGAAAAAGTCGCCGTTGTTATGTACAAGCAGGCCGTCCTTTCCCTCAAACAATGCGTCGATGGCGCAGACGTCCTCTAGCAGTTCGGTCTGGCCCTCTCCGGCGCTTTTGAAATAGACCGTCCACTCGATTACGGGATAGTCGCGGTACTCAAGGCAGACCGCTTTTATTTTGAGCCCGTCCAACCGGCCCTTTATCACGGTCTCGACCATGTTCGCGTCGAGAAAACGCCGGCTCGTCTTGGCGTCTGCGGGCAGGCCGCGATAGGCCTTTCCGCCGTAGGTATAGGAGATGGGAAAATCAGCGGGATTCTTGATATACCTGTCGCAAAATCCATTGCGCAGGCGCATATCCGCCCGGGATACCTTTGTGTAAAAATCCTTCATACAATTCCTCCAACGTTTTGTTTTGAATGGCCTTTCTTCTACGGCCCATTGTAGCAACCGCGTCCGCTTCTGTCAATGTTATATTCAAAAAATTCATTTGTTTTTTTGTGAACTGAAGAAAAAAGTTTTTTTGTGCGAACGCCCCGGCGGATGGGGCAGGCGGGGGCGTGCAAAAACAGGCGTTTTCCCACTGTGTTTTTCTCTCTATAAAAATGTTTTTCCGGTAATGTTTTTGATGTTATTCGACAATCGAATCCAATATTATGAGTATAATGGAACTCATACTTGGGAATTGCGAATTCAAAATACCTTAAAAATATATACGTCATATTTGTCCCTGGCATTGCGCGCAGCTGGTTTTTCCTTTTTTGTACACGTAGCGTATTGAAGCAGACAAGCTGAATTACCATAAGAAAGAAGGAACGTATTATGCAAAGCAAAGCCGCAGGGCCGGCGCGCAGGGCGTTAGCCTGCGTTCTGGCCGCAATCCTGTTTCTGTCCGCAGCGCCGCCGCTGACCGTGCGCGCGCTGGATTACGGCCCTGTTCCGGCGGAACCGGGCAACCGCGGGCAGAAGAACTACGAGAACCTGCTGCTGACAGGGACCTTTGAGTCCGGGACGGACGGCTGGACGCTCGACGAGGGCGCGGCCCTGTCCTCCGAACAGTACCGCAACGGCGGGCAGTCGCTGAAGTTGGAGGGCGCGGAGGCTGTGTTTGTCGATTCTCCCGTCGTCACCCTCAGTCCTTACCGCAACTATGTCGTGCAGGCATGGGTGTACAAGAGCGCGCCGGACGACGCTTTCGCCCTCTCGTTTGCGTCCGGCACGCGCTATCGTACGGCGGTCCTGCCGGAGTCCGCGCAGGCCGGGCAGTGGCATCTGGTCGCCCTGGACTTTTCCAGTCTTGCTGAAACGGGCGGCCGGCTGATCATGCGCGCGACCGGCGCGGTTTACGTGGACGACGCGGAGGTGTTTCTCCTGTCGGCCGGCGCGGGGGAGGCGAAAGTCTACGCAAACGATCTTACCTATACCGTTACCGGCAACGACGGCGGCAATCCCCGCCAGCTGCCGAACGACGAGAGCGTCTACCCCGGCGGGGGAGAGCGCTTCGGTTACATACGGGATGTATTCTACGACTACGGCATCGCCTGCCATCCGGACAATAGCGCGCAGTATCCCGACAATATTGTGCGCATCACGTTTGACGTCGCGGGCAAGGGCTATACCAGTTTTTCCTCTTATGTTGGCCGTTCCAACATGGTGGAAAACCTGGACAGGACAATCCGCCCAAAGCTGGAGATCACCACGCCGTCCGGCACGCAGACGGTGGCGGACGCCGGCAGTCTGGACGCGTCGCTGCATGGGTATTTTGATGTGGACATCCCCGCCGACGCGACGTCGCTGACGCTCGTCGTCGATCCCGACGGCGACCTGTTGTCCGACCTTACAACCTGGGGCGACGCAGTATTTTATCAGGGCCGCGTAACCGATCCCGGCGAACGGCTGTCCCGTCCGACGGATTCGCCCATTGCGGGCGACGGCCTGAAGACGAACGGCTCGTTTGAAAACGGTGCGACCGGCTGGGGGCTGAGCGCGGGCGCCTCCGTTTCGCAGGAGCGCGCGTCGCTGGGCGATTTCGCGCTGCGCATGTCCGGCGCCTCGTCGCAGGCATTGGGCTATGCCGACGGCCTGGACAAATACTGTTACTACGTTCTGTCCGGCTGGGTGTATCGCGAGGCCGCGGACGACGTAGCGTCCGTATCGGTGCGCGACGGTATGTGGGAACTCGACTTTTCAGGCGAGGACGGGGTCGGGCAGTGGAAGTACTTCATGCTCGATTTTGCCAATTATAATGAGGCCGCCGTCACCGCCCGGCTTACCGCACAGGCCGAGTCCGGCGCTGTGTGGTTCGACGGCCTGGAGGTGACGAAGCTCTCCCGCGCGCTGAACAACGGCAACCCGAAGGATTACCTGGTCGATCTGAGCTATGACCCGGTTGACACCAACAATAACGACGGCCCGGCCGGCCGGTATCCGACCGACGCGGGGCTGGAGGATATCCGCGCCTCCATCGGCCGCGAAGGCAGCGCGAATTATACAGTCTATGAGAGCGCGCTGATCCAGCATCCGTCCGGCGGCGGTCCGGGCTATGTGATCTACGACCTTACCGGCAAGGACTATACGCGCTTCACGTCCTATGTCGGCCGCGGCAACCCGGACAGTCCGGGCGATGCGAAAATCATAGCCAATGTATATCTCGACTACGGCGGCGGCTTCGAGCTTGTAAAGACAAGCGGCCCGCTCACCATCACGGACATAAGCCTGCTGGATATGGACGTGACCGGCGCGTCGCGCATGAAGCTGGAAGTAACCGACGGCGGCGACGGCATCTCCTTCGACAGCACGGTATGGGGAGATCCGCAGCTGGCCTATGCGCTGGACGAAGGCGCGGTGTTTTTCACCGTTCCCACACAGAGCGCCGCCGCCGGCCAGGTGTTTGTGAGCGACAGCCTGGACGTAGCCGGCTACGCCGTGGCGGACAGCATGAAGATTTATGTCAACGACGCGTTCGTCCAGGAGATCACGCTCGAGGGCGTGACCTGGGAAACAAGGCTTACGGGACTCACCCAGCGTTATAATACCGTCAGGGTCGAGTCCTGGGTCGGCGGTGAGCCGGCGGGCAGCGATACGCGCACAATCGACCGCGGCGGAGAAGTAGTGAACGTCTCCGACGCCGTCTGGGCTTCCGCCAACGCCGAATTCGGCACGCCCTACCGCAACACGGCGGACATGAGCCGCCCGCTGTCCATCGGCGGCGGCGCGCTCGTCAGTACAAACGGGTTCCAGACCCATCCGCTCGCCGGCCCGGTCGACGAGTCATACGCCGACGTCGTCGTCGACGTGTCGGGCAGCGAGGGCCGCGACCCGGTCGAGGACTTTGACGCCATCAACGCAGAGCTCTCGCAGTATTCCCCGCGGCAGCGTCGAGTTCATCGTCCTTTCAAAAACGGGCGGGAACGAAACTGTCCTGGCGCGCAGCGGCGCTATGTACGACGGGCAGATGCGGCGCATCGCAGCGGACATCCCCGCGGACGCGCAGTACCTGATCCTGCGCGTCACCAATTATGACGGCGACTATTCCTTCTGTGCCTCGAGTTGGTGCGAACCCGTGCTGGCGAAAAGCGTGGAGAGCCTGTATAAACACACCGTTCCCATGTACGACGGCACGGCTGCCTCTGAATCCGTGCCGGTAGACGGACTGCAGACGCAGTTTGTCGCCAACGCGCCCTTCCGCAGACTGATTCTCGAGCCGGACGCGGCGCCGTCCGGAGAGGTTACCGTCCGGCTTTATAAATGGCTCTATTCCTATGACAGGACCATGAACGCGAGCCCCGTTTGCTCTGCGGCGTTTGTGCAAACCGACGCGGGCGCGTATGTCGCCGACCTGATGAAGGAAATTCCTGCGGGCGAATACCTAATGGAGCTGAGCGGCCCGGGCGCGGTCCTTCGGTATGCCTGCGAGAACCAGAGCATCGTCTACACCTCCGACGCGGACGCGCCGACTCTGGACGCCGCGCCCAAAATGCAGGTGATATTCAGCGCGACTGCCGACCCGTTCTTCGGCGCGGCGTCCGGCTCCGCAAGTTCCTATACCAAAATAAGCAACGAGGCTTCCGAATCCGAAACGGCGACGGTAGAGGCCGCCTATCGTGAATTCATATTTGAAGATATGTCGAAGGCTCCCATATCGTTCAATGTCGGCGGCAAGGCCTATACCGGCTTTGATCTGTCCGGCGACTTTGCAAAGGTATCCCAGCAAACGGAGGTCAACGAGCTGTACGGCGGCCGAGAGGAGACGACTACCGTTCTCACCCACACCCCTTCCGGCCTCACCTTTGAGCTGCTGAGCACATATTATCCGGGCTATGCCGGATACGACCTGACGCTGTATATCAAAAATGAAACCGAAAACGTATCCCCCGTCGTCAAGGACCTCAAAATCGTGGATATGCGCCTGTCCGGCGACGATGCGTTCCTCTACTACACCGGCGGCGACCAGGCCAGGTTCAGTCCGTCCGACAGGTTCCTGGACGGGCAGAACCTCGTACTGGCGCCTTCGGGCGGGCGCAGCTCCAACGGAGTGTTCCCCTATTTCAATCTGGAATACGGCGGCGGCGGCGTTTTGTTCGCCGTGGGCTGGCCGGGCCAGTGGCAGGCGGGGTTTGACAATACCGCCCGCAGCTCCACAAGGCTCACCATGGGCCAGCAGAACTTCGAGTCGGTCCTCGAACCGGGCGAGACGGCGCGCACGCCCCTTGCCGCGTTTATTTTCTACGAGGGCAGAAACGCCGACCGTGCGACGAACCTCTGGCGGCGCTGGTTTCTGGACTGCTTCTTCACCAAAGTCGAGGACGGCGAGGGCGGCTATAAGCTGTTCGACCCGGTCGCTTCGGGCGGCACGTCGAACCAGTGGGCGGAGACGACGCGCGCGACCGACGACAATCAGATCGCGGCTATGGACGTATACCTGGACAACGGCGTAGATCTCGACTACTGGTGGATGGACGCGGGCTGGTATTACGCCATGAACGGAGACGACGGCGAATACTTCCTCATTGAACAGGGCGGCGGTTGGACGCGCACTGGCGTGTGGCAGGTGGACCAGGACCGCTTCCCGACAAAAATGCAGGCCATCGGCGACCACATCCATGAAAACGGGATGAAGTTCATGGTGTGGTTTGAGCCGGAGCGCGTGGGCGATACCGGCCTGTCCACTTACAAGACGGACGCGGCCGGCAACCGTGACGACGAGAACGGCACGTACCGGGCCGTCAACCGCGACTGGGTTATCCCCGGCACCAACCTTGTCAATATGGGTATCGACGAGGCGGCCGACTGGGTGACCGAACGCGTTAAGGAAATCATGGATACGGCGGGGATCGACACCTACCGCGAAGACTTTAACACCGACCCGTATGGCGCGTGGGTCATACAGGACGAGCTGGAGACGGCCGCCGCGGCTGACCCCGGCTACAGGCGCAACGGGATTACGGAAAACAAGTATGTGCAGGGCCACCTGCGCTTTTGGGACTCCATTCTGGAGGAATATCCCGAGTCTGTCATTGACTCCTGCGCCTCCGGCGGCCTACGCAACGACCTGGAAACCATGCGCCGCGCCGTACCGCTGCACAGGACGGACTTCGACTACTCCAACAACTCCATCCAGCAGGGCTACAACTTCGCAATGGCCTCCTGGATTCCCTATTTCGGCTGTAAATCCGACTGGAACGGCTACAGTTCCGTAAGCGCCAACAAAGCCTCTTTCCGTCGCAGCGTCGTCGCGCCGTGGATGGTCATGGGACTAGACGGCAATGAAATTACCGACTGGGATCATATCGCCGAGATGGTGGACGAACACGCCGACGTATCCAGGTTTATCTACGACGATTACTACCAGCTCACCCCGTTCAGCAACGGCGACAATGCATGGCTTGCGTGGGAGTATTACAGCGAGGACAAGGGCGAGGGCTATGCAGTGTTCTTCCGCCGCGCCGCGACCGAGGCGACGCAGACAATCAAACTCAAAGGTCTAGATCCGGATAAGATGTACCATCTCTGGTTTGAGGACCGCGGCGATTACCGGTATCTGTCCGGCCTTTCCCTGATGCGCGACGGATTGCAGGTCAGCCTGCCCGCCTCGGAGACGAGCGACATCCTGCACATTCTCGACGCGTCGCAGAACAGCTATACGGCGCGCGCGCTGGAAACGGCGATGACGCAGGTCGCCCATAACGGCCAGCGCCGCGGCGCGATCGCGATCGTACCCGAGGCGGAGGGTGCGCGCGCGTCCATGCCGCGCACGGATCTGCGCCTGAACATGACGATGAGCGACCAGCTGCGCGCAGCGGGCGAGGGTAAAATGCTGTACGGAGTGCAGGAGCAGTTTGCAGATACGCTGCTTATCAACGGCGTGTCCGTCGGCGAACTGCTGGCCGCGGATGCGGACAGCGTGATTGTCGACGTGGACCTCGAGTACAACTTCCTCAATATCTACGCCGACTCTCTTGACCCGGACGATATCAACACCGTAACCCTCGCCGCCGGGTTTGAAAACTGGGAGGGTGTGCGCGTTACAGGTGAAACCATCTTTGCATATTCGCCCGCGCAGGGTGCGACGCCCGCGCGCTGGGTCAAAACCACCGCGCCCGGAGAACTTACTCCCGTGGCCTCGGTCACAATCAGCGGCTCGTCCGCGCGCACCCTTGTCAAGGGCGAGCAGGACCAGCTCGAGGCGCAGGTCGGCGGGGAAGACGCCACGGTACAGGGCTTGTACTGGTACTCTTCCGCACCGGGAGTCGTATCGGTCGATCAGACCGGGCTCGTCACTGCCCATGCTCCCGGCGAAGCCGTAATCTACGCCATGGCCAAAGACGGTTCGGGCGTATCCGCGCAGGTCGCATACACCGTTACCGAAACGCAGCTCTACGCCCTTACCGTTGAAGGCGGCGCGGGCGGCGGCAGGTATGCGGAGGGCGCGAAGGTAAAAATCGCGGCCGACCCCGCCCCGGACGGTATGGTGTTTGACGGCTGGACGTCGGACAACGGCGGCCGGTTTGCGGCGGCCTCCGATCCGGAAACCGAGTTTACCATGCCCGCGGGCGACGTTACCGTTACGGCGAACTATCGGTCCGCCGGCAGGCAGTATACGGTTACCGTTACGGCGAGCCCGGCCTCCGGCGGCTCGGTTATCGGCGGCGGCAGCTTTGCTGAAAACGCGAGCCGGACGGTAACCGCACAGGCGAACGAGGGGTATGAGTTTGTGCGCTGGACGGAAAACGGCGTGCAGGTATCCGATCGTTCCGTCTACGCTTTCACCCTGACCGGCAACCGCAGCCTTGTGGCCGAGTTCCGGGCAGCCGACGTGCCGGATTACAGTGAGCGCACCCTGTCCGATACACATACGGGCGTAACGGTCACTGGTGAAATGACGGCCGACGCCGCGCTGTCGGTGACGCAGTCGCAGCTTCATCCGGCGGGCGCGTGCGCGGCGTGCGACGAACTGCGCGCCCAAAACGCGGCCGGGGAGCTTGTGCTTTTGCTGGATATCAGCGTATCCGGCGGGTACAGGGGCGACATGGCGGTATCCATACCGGTCGGCGCGCAGTATGATGGGGAAACGGTCGCCGTGCTCTGCTGTGTGGACGGCGCGCTCGCGCAGAAGTCCGCCTGTGTGAAAGACGGCGTGGTCAGCATTTCTCTCGGCAGCCTCGGCGTAGTCGCCGTGGCAAAGCCCGGCGTCACGCCGGTCCCCGATACGGGCGATACCGGCGCGCCGCTTGTCTGGGCGGCCGCCGCGGCCGCAGCCGCCGGCGGCGCGGTTGTCCTGACCGCCGCGCGCGTCCGCCGGCGTAGGCAGGGTTTTGGAAACTGACGCTTGGCGCCAGGCTGCACACAGACGGTTCAAATTCCTCATTGACGAATCGGTCGGCGTTTGTTACTATGGTTTTGCAGGGCACGGGGGAAAACGCCGCGCCCTGCATCCATTTAGGGCGGACGCCAGGAAAAGGAGAGAAGCTGGAGATGCTGACAAAGGAACAGAGAACGTACCTTCGCGACCTTGCAAAGCAGGTCAGGGAAATATCACAGCACGGCATATGGGAGGAAAAACGGCGCCTGTGGAAAAAACTCAACCGCCTGGAAAGCGAGCGGCCCATGGTCATGTGCATCGTCACCGACGAGCTGTGGCCCGAGCTGATTCCGGGGGATACCCTGAAGATTGAAGATCCGTTTTTCAAGGAAATCGAGTTTGAACTTCGAAAGCGCATCTACCGCTGGAAGTACATAAAGGACGATATAATCACAAACGACAAGCTGTATCTTCCCATAGACTATGCCTTTACCGAGTGGGTGGAGAACCGGCGGCGCCCCTTTGCCGCCGGCGATCCGTACAAGAGCGACGGGAAAACGGCAGAAGCCTTTCACCCCTGCATTTTTGAATATGCGGACTGGGACCGCCTTGTGAAAAAGCCGGAACTGAAATATATCGACTGGGCCGGCACACATAAAAAAGCTGAAATGCTTGGCGATACGTTGGGCGATCTTCTGGAAATTGTCGAGGGCGAGCCGTTTTTCAGCAGTATCGACACGCGTACCAAGGGCTGGGGCATGAGTGGTATCGATATCCTATGCGAGCTGCGCGGCCTGGAGCAGGTTTTTATGGATATGGTGCTGGCGCCCGACTTTGTCCACCACGCCATGGACACTCTGATGGAGGGGCTCGGCGCATACTTGGACGTTTTGGAACAGGAGAACCTTCTGCGGCTCAACAACAACGAATTCTGGAAAAATACCAACACGCCGTTGGGGTCCAACGGCCTTGGGGTAAGCGACGAACTGCCCGGCCCGGATTTCGACCCCGAACATGTGCGTGCGCGGGATCTGTGGGGGTATTTCCAGGCGCAGGAATTCTCCGGCGTATCGCCTGAAATGCTCGACGAGTTCGTGCTTCAGCACCAGAAGCCGCTTGCCGCGCGCTTTGCCATGATCGGCTTCGGCTGCTGTGAAAGCAACGATAAGAAATACGGCGTCATCCGCAACGCTTTCCCCAACCTGCGGCAGGTATCGGTCAGCCATGCTGCGGACCCGGCGCTCGCCGCGCGTGAACTTGGCGCGGACTACTCTATATCCTGGAAGCCGCACTGTACCATTATCAACGATTTTGACGAGCGGTATGTGCGTTCTTATATGGAAGAGGGTTTCCAGGCGCTTGCGGGCTGCCACTTCGTCTGCT
>USJY01000015.1 GCA_900555065.1 uncultured Eubacteriales bacterium | reverse complement strand
AGCGCTTGAATGGCATTCAAGAGGTCAGCGGTTCGATCCCGCTTATCTCCACCACCACAAAATCCTCTAAGCCGCTTGGCTCTAGAGGATTTTGTTTTTTACTAATATTTGGAAAATAACTATAAGTTACCTAAAAATACGCTCTATTCAGAATCTATTCAGAATAATTAAGGCGATAATAAATATCCAAAGCGTCATTAGCAGGGCATCATGATACATTACTTTTTTCAACCCCTGTACACAAAAAGCGGTTGGTCGAAAAACAGAGACCAACCGCTTACTTTTAGCTTGTATCTAATACATACGAAAGGATTTAAGGTACGGTCTCTTTATCTGTCCGGAGCGCTTGCGACAGACGGAAGCGTTCAGTACCATGGATTCAAAAGCTTCGCGAAGCCGGACGAACGCGTGTTCCGGCTGATCCTGGATGCAAAAAACAGAACGCCGAAACGACAGGTTCGGACGGAATGCCGGGGCTGATTTCCAGATACCAGTGAGAAAGGAGCGCAGATTTCAATGTATAAGCGACCTTGTATACAGCGTCTGCCTGGCGTTTGAATCGCTCGCCTATGAAAAAGGCATTCGGCTCGATACGTCGGGCATTGAACCCGACGTCGTCCTGACCGGCGACGCCGCACAGCTGCGCCAGCTCGTCGCCGTTCTCGTGGACAACGCGGTCAAATACGCAGTGCAGGACAGCGCCGTCACCGTGACCCTGACAAAAAAACAGTCCCGTATCTGCCTTGCCGTACACAACGTTGGTAGTCCCATTCCGCCAAATGCGCTCGCGCACCTGTTCGACCGCTTCTACCGTGCCGACTGGGCGCGCGCAGAGGGCGGCTACGGCCTGGGACTGGCCATTGCAAAAACCATCGCCGACCTGCACCACGGCAGGCTGTGGGCCGAAAACTGCGACGACGGCGTAACCTTCCGGGCAGAATTCAGGGACGTTCCCGTCCGGCGTGACTGAAGCGTCCCGTCCTGTTGCAGCGCGTGCCGCTCTCTCGTTGAGAGCGGCACGCGCTTTATGGCCGGCGCTGGGCTTGGGTTTGCACGAACGACGGCGCGCGGGCTTGGGTTTGCACGAACGGCGGCACGCGCCCTTGACATTTATAACGGATTAGCCGTATAATAAAAGCAGATTTGTCACGCCAATATCGCAAAAATGCGACTACTCTTCAAAAAAAATTTCAGCCGTCTCGTCCAGGGTCAGCCCGAGCGCGCGCCCGATGTACGCTGCTTCCCGGACGGAAAAACCCTCGCCGTTGCCGGCAATCTTTCGGTACAGCGTGGAACGGTTTATATCCATTTTCCTGGATAGTTCACTATACGTTACGCCGCGCTGCTTCATCTTTTTCTTTAACTTGTCCATTTTCGCCATAGTTCTCGAACTCCTTTGCGGTCCTGTTTTTTGTTCGCATTTATGCGATGTACTTGTATCATAACATCCGTTACAGCGCTTGTCAATACAAAAATCGCATAAATGCGGATAATATTTTAAATATGGTTGCATATTCGCGAAAACAGTGTTATAATACAGTAAAGGTGGTGAAATGGAATGACGACAGGCGAGAAAATAAAGAAGAGGCGCCAGGAGCTGCATATGACGGTGGATATGCTTGCGGAGGCAATTCATAAAAACCGCGCGACAATCTACCGCTATGAGAACAACGAGATTAAGAGTATACCGCTCGTGGATTTGGAACCGCTTGCAAACGCGCTGGGACTGGATCCCATGTACCTGGCGGGCATCAGCGCCGAGCCCGCGCCCGCGCCGCGCGACGGATACAAACCCCGCGCCGTCGCGAGACTGGAGGAAATGCGACTGACGCCTGAAATGGACGCCAAAATTGTAGCCATGCTCGACATACTGTTTCCGGAAGAAGACGTTAAGAATGATCAGACATAACCGCGCCTATCTCCTGTCCCAGAAGATCCTGTATGAACTCGGTATAGACGCATTTCCCATCAATGTCTTTCTCGCGGCAAAACAGGCCTGCCCCCTGCCCATCGTATTTATGACGCTCGGCGAATACCGCAACCGTATACGGATTCAGGACGACCTGCTCGTCAAGGATGCGCTGTGCATCTGCCGGCCTGGCCGCGGCTACCTTATCCTGTATAATGAAAAGCAGTCGAAAAAGAGAATCCGGTTCTCCATCGCGCACGAGTTGGGCCACATTATGCTGGGCCACCTTGAGGACGGCCGCACCGAGATTTCCGGCGCGGGGCTTGACGATTTTACATATTTCAACATGGAGGGAGAGGCGAACACCTTTGCCGGGAACTTCCTGGCCCCGCCCATTCTGATCGACGCGGTCGTGCGCGGCACCGGGAGGGTAGATCCTGCGCTGCTCGCAAAGATTTTCTACCTCTCACAGCAGGCGATTATGGAGTACCGGCTCGAAGATTACCGGGACTTTAAAAAACAGTCTCCGGACGCGCTGGAGCGATCGCTGCTGGAACGGTGCCGCCGGAGCCTGTACCTGTATCGGTGCGGCAACTGCGGCCAGACGGCCGCGGACGAATACGCATACTGCCCCGTCTGCGGACAGGCCGCCATGCACGCAAAAAAATGGGGGGAGAGAACTGCCATGCAATATCCTGGACTTGATCTCGACGCTTACGGGCGCACCAAGATCTGCCCGGTGTGCGGAAGCGACGAGCTGCTCGCCGGGCAGTACTGCCACATCTGCGGGACGCTGGTCGTCAACGAATGCACCGGCAACTGCGAGCGCTCCCGAAAAACGGCGCTGCCCGGAAACGCGCGGTACTGTCCGTACTGCGGAAGCCAGACCACCTTTTTCCGGGACGGGTTCCTCTCCCAATGGCAGGAGGCGTTTACAGAGGATATTGCAAAGTCGGCTTTCGATCTTTCAGACGAATTCCCGCCCATATTCTGAACCGCAGGCGCCCCATCGGGGCGCTTTTTCACAGACCGGCGTTTACGCCCGTCATACCCCCGCGCGCACGGCGAAAGACCCCGACCGATTTGTTCGGTCGGGGTCTTTCGCATGCTTTACCGGCAACGGCGGCACGGCTGCGCCGCGTCAGTCGAACGATGGGTTGAACGCGTAGAAGTTTTTGCTGTTGAGATTGTCCTGCACGATGCGCAGGCCCTCGCCAAACCGCTGGAAGTGGACGATCTCGCGTTCCCGCAGGAATTTGATCGGTTCCCGTACATCCGGATCGTCCACGAGCCTAAGTATGTTGTCATAGGTCGTGCGCGCCTTCTGCTCTGCGGCCATGTCTTCTGTCAGGTCCGTGATCGGGTCGCCCTTGGACTGGAACACGGTGGCGGAAAACGGCGCGCCAGACGCGGCGGCGGGCCACAGCCCGGTCGTATGGTCGATATAGAACGGAGCAAAGGTGGATTTCTTGATCTGCTCGGGCGTAAGGTTTCTGGTGAGTTGATGGATGATTGCGCAAATCATTTCCATATGGGCCAGCTCCTCGGTGCCTATGTCGGTTAAAAGGCCGGCTACTTCGCCGTAGGGTACGCTGTAGCGCTGAGAGAGGTAGCGCTGCGATGCGGCAAGCTCGCCGTCCGGGCCGCCGAACTGGCTGATAATAAGCGCGGCCATATTTGGGTCGCACTTTTTGATTTTTACAGGATACTGCAAACGTTTTTCATATGTCCACATATACTAACCCTCTTTCTGCCAGGGCCATGGGCTGTCTACCCAGGTCCATCTTTCGGCGTTTGTTACGCTGCCAGCCGTCAGAGGGCCGTATTCCGCCGTGTATTCGGCGACCGCCTTCTGGCGCTGGGCGTTCATTTCATGGTAAAAACGCAGCGCTTCGCGGTCCTCCGGATGCGTATCCAGAAACAGCACCGCTTCGTCCACTGCAAAGCTGAGCATGTTAATGCGTTTCATAAGCGTAGCTTTATCTGTCATCTTACGTCTACCTCTTTCCCTCAAAGGGCAGGTCCAGCTCGGCGAATATTGTCCCTCTCTGGAATCCCTTTTCCATATCATAGATATCGCGCCATGCCTGCCAGGGCACGTACGCCATCCCGATCGGAAACTTCTCGCCGAACTCATCCGCTTTCGGCGTGACGCGTACCGACCATGGAGTCGAATTGAAGTTTACGCTGTTATACGATTCAGCCTGTGCCAATATGTGCACTTCCTTTCTATGGATAATGTCTGCTTGCGCAGGTTCATTTTTAGTGTATGCAAACGTTCGGCCGGACCGTATCCATGCGGCAAAATGTCGGATTCATGGAGAGATACGGAAGAATCGGCCCGGTTTGTGCCGGATTTTGAACGCCGCGCCTTCGACTACCTGGACAACTTTCCGCGTATGCTGCCTGTTTGCTGCCGGATGGAGGACAGAACCGCGAAACCTTCCGCATTTCATCTCGCAAGAATCGTGAAAGGGGTATTTTCAGAGCGCAAAAAGCAGCCCGTGCGTTCCGAATGCGGGTAAGGCGCAAGGTCCACGCCGGACCGGGTCTGGCGGGACGCGGCAGGCACAGAGCCGGGGGCGGCTGCGACGCGGGCGGCCGCAGGCCGGACTGCACTGAGCCGGGGACGGCCGGAATGCGGACGACAAAAAAGGTACGGAATCCTAATTCCGTACCTTTTTTTGCTGTATCCGAACCGGCGGCTCAGGGCAGCGCCGCTACAATCTGCGCCTGACCGGTCAGACGCAACCGTTCATCGGGGAGGAACAGTTCCGTGTCGTCCCCGAACTCCGTGCGCAGAACCATGCGCGCCTGCGCCGCGATATGCGCGCCCGCTTTGCCGCTGGTGACGCCGCCGAGCAGCAGTACGCTGTCCATGCCGTAAAAATAGCGGTACAGCGGGATAGAATAGCCCAGACATATCCCGATGGTATCATAAACCATTTTGGCGCGCGCGTCGCCCTGTGAAAACAGGCGGTTGACGCGCGCGGTCTTTTCCCCGTTGTCCAGACCCGGTTCAAACTCGATTCCGGCGGCGGCCGCATACCGAAGCACCGCCTGCGCTGAAAAATAATCCACGCCCGTGCCGCTGTCGCCGGACCAGGGGTCAATGGGCGCGCCGGGCTGGAGGTCGACGGGCGCAAATGCCAGCTCGCTGATATAGTCCGTCAGCCCGCCGCTGCCGTCCACAAAACCGGCGGCAAGGCTGGAGCCCATGGAAAGGCCAAGAACCCCCTTTTTCCCATACAGTACATACGCCGCCGCGGCGGCCGCGTCCCCATCGTTGCATACGACGACGCGCGCGGCGCCGGTCGCCTTTGCCGCGCGCACAAACAGATCGCGGCCGCGCCGTTTAAACGCACCGGCGTCCACGGCGGTGAACAGAGAGGCGACAAGACATTGCGAATCCTGAATAATGCCCGCTGTGCTGACGCCCACGCTGTCCGTTCGCGGCAACGTGCGCGCCGCGGCGGCAAGGGCGCGCGCCAGCTCCGTTTCGTGGTAGTCCAGATCTCCGTGCCGGCGCGGCTGCCAGGGATAGCTTTGGGAAAATGTCTCCCGTCCGTCGAGTCCGGCCCAGACCTTGATTGCCGTCGCGCCCACATCCAGCCCGATACGGCAGCCGTCGTACCCTGCGCGCAGGCGCCGAGAACGCGGCGCGGAGGAAACGGCAGGCGGCGCGGACGACGCCGAGACAGAGAAGGGCCGGCCGTAGACATTGCTGAAAAAGTCATAGTCGAACGCGCGGCGGCCGCCCGGCGCGTATTCCTGCTCGATCATTCGCCGCGCCGCCTGCGGGAACCCGCGCAGCTGCGCGCACGCACCGCCATGCTGCCAGAGCAGGAACTTGAACAGGCGTTCATACACGCGCGCTCCGGTCTGGCCGGCGCAGCAAAAGGAAATTTCGTCCGTCCCGCCGTCCGCCGCCCACACGACGGACGCACGCCGCTGGTCCGCCGCCCGGCAGAGGATCGGAATCAGCGGCGAAAACCCGGGCTCGAGCGGGGGGACATACCGCAGCGCGCCCATCAGCGGCTCTGCAGCGCGCAAAGGCGCGTGCGGATATGTTCAGCCGTGCGCATATAGGCGCGCAGTATAAAGTCGGCGGGGTCGCCGCCGTCCAGCAGCGGCGTCAGGTCTATGCCGTACGAGATCGCCGGGGATCCGTCCGTCTCATGGCTCTCCAAAAACGTGGCGTTCGCGTACCATCTGCCGACGGCGGCCCGGTCGTACTGTTTTCCGCCCGCCACCTGAGAATCAAAGGCGCGCAGAAGCCGCTCTGCAAGCTCGATATTGCCGGAGCAGTCGAACAGGACCTTATCCTCCGGCATGAGCCAGTCGAGCGCGCGCCAGACCTCCATGCCGTATACATGGTCGGGACGTTCGTCCGCCGGCAGCGACCGGAGCGCTTCGAGGGCGCGGACGAATACGGCCAGGTGGGTATCGTGCTTATCCGCGGGATTGTGCAGGTAGACGCGCGCAGGGCGCGTGCTGCGAACAATGGAGATAAGCTCCTCAACCGGCGCCGTTTCGCGCATATCCCTGAGTACGGCGCTGGGATAGCCCAGCTGGAACTGCGCGGCATATTTGCCAAGGTCGGCGGCACGTTCCTGTTCAGCGGCGCGCGCGGCCATCATCTGTTCGTCCGTATAATCCGCGTATCTGCCCGCGCGCGGCGAGCCGGCCCCGTCGCTCATGGTCACGCCCGTATACCACCGGTCTGCGTTTTCATAGCATGCGCTGATGGCGCAAAACGCCATGATTTCCGCATCGTCCTGATGGGCGCAGACGCACAGGTCGGTCGTTCTGGAAAGCGCGGCGGGCAGCGCCGCCCCGTCCGGGATATGGATACGCGCATTTGCGTTGACAAATTTCATACAAACCCTCTCTTATTCGGTAACGGTGACTTTGCGTATATTGCGCGGCTGGTCCGGGTTCAGATTTTTCAGCTCGGTCAGCGCGCAGGCGAACATCTGCGCTGCTGCCGTATAAAGGATTGGCTGCAGCGCGGGCGCAATGGACGGCAGCACAACGGTCTTACGGGCGATATGCGCCGCAGAGCCGTCCGTATCAAACAGCAGCACGTGCGCGCCCAGCTCTTTGAGCCGCTCGCCCAGTTCCAGCGCGGAAGGGCGGCACGCGTCAGTGGGCGCGTAAAAGACGACGGGCGTATTCTGCTGCACCATGGCGAGCGGGCCGTGGAAAAAGTCGGCAGTGGACAGGGCGCGCGCGTTCATATAGTTCGTCTCCTGCAGCTTCAGCGCCGCTTCCAACGCCATGGGATAAAACACGCCGCGCGAGAGAATAAAACAGTGGTCGGTAAACTGGAAACAGTCGGCCGCATTCTTGATTTCTTCGTAACGCGCGAGCGTATCGCGCATTCTGTCCGGGACCGCGGCGGCGTGCGCGGCAAGATCGGCCCGTCCGGCAAGGGCGCAGGCGAGCAGGTACAGAAGCAGCATCTGCGCCGTCACCGTCTTGGTAGCAGCGACGCTCTTTTCTTCGCCGGCGTGCAGGCAGAGGTGGTGCGCCGCGGCACGGGCCACTCTTGTATGCGGAAAGTTCGTCACCGCCACGGTGAGCGCGCCGCAGGCCCGCGCCCGCTCCAGCACCTGCGCGACGTCCTCCGCCGCGCCGGACTGCGACAGGCCGATAACGAGACTGCCGCTGTAATCCATCTCCGTCTTATAGGCGGTCACAACGGAACAGGCCGCGAGCGAGACGGGGACGCCGGTCAGAATCTCAAGCAGATATTTCCCATAGGTGCCGGCGTGGTCCGAGGACCCGCGCGCGGCGATTACGATATTGCGTATCTGCCCGCCGGCGGCCGCAATCGCCCCGATCGCCGCGGCGTTTTTCTCCATACAGGTTCGCAGCACGGCCGGCTGCTCAAATATTTCTCGGTACATGTGCATTTCAGGCATTCCTCCTACGACTGGACATAAAACCGACCGCCGGGTATTGCCGGCGGCCGAAGCAAACGCGATTATTTGTCTTTCCAGAAGTCGTCGCCCGCGGCGTCCAGCCATTCAGGCATCTCGTTGTGGCCGATTCTGTACACGCCGAGTTCTTTTACATACATCACCGCTTCTTCGAGGTCCTTGGGAACGCCGGCGTTTTTGATCTTGATCCTGTCCCCGACGATTTCATGGATGGCGCGCACATTGTCCGTGCCGACGTTGAAGTTCGGGTCCGGCGCATAGCCGGTCGCCTGCTTGACATAGTCGGCGCCGGACTGGATGACAAGCTCGCAGGCCTTGGCAAGCTCTTTCGGGTCGGTAAGATGGTACACTTCAATGATTACCTTGACAATGCAGGAGGGCAGCTTCTTTTTGCAGGCGTCGACCACCTGCTTGAGTTCGTCGAGCACGTATTCGTACTGCCCGTCCTTGAAGCGCGAAATGTTCATGACGACGTCGATCTCATCCGCGCCGTTCTCAATCGCGTCGAGGGCCTCGAACACCTTGACCTTTGTCGTGTTCATACCCATCGGATAACCGACGACCGCGCACACGCCGCCCTTGTCGCCGATGATCTCGCGGGCGATCTGCACATCGCTGGGGAAACAGCAGATGCATGCGAACCCGTACTTCACCACGTTTTCGCAGCGCTTTTTCAAAAGGTCGCGGGGCGTGTTCTGCCACAGCATGGCATAGTCGATGGTCTTTGCAAATTCTTCTCTGGTCATAATCCTATCTCCTTATTTATTGATTTCTAGTTTTATGCCGCCGAGCGGCGTGGGAACAGATTTACTGACAGATCCTGTCAAAATACGCGTCGCGCGCGATATAGAATATGCCCTGTACGCCGGCGTACTGACGGAGCACGCCGCCCAGCAACTGCGGCGGCTTGCGGCATATGCGCGCAAAATCGCTCTGGAAACGCTTGACGATGGAAGGCGTGAATTTCTGGTATTCGCCGCCGATGACCACGCAGTCTATATCCAGCAGGTTGACGATATTGGCGATGAGTATGTCGATTGCGCCGGCGAGTTCGTCTATTACCCGCAGCGTATAGGCGTCCTCCTGACGGTAGGCTTCCACAACGTCGTCGAACTTGAGCTCGGCCGCTCTGGATAGCACCGTTTTTTCACCGGCGGCAATATCCCTTTGAATCCTCGAGAGCAGGCCTTCGATACAGATGGCGTCCTCGATCGTTTCGCCCCGGGCAAACCACGCCTGGTCAACGTAGTTATAGATTTCGCCCGCCGCGAAATGGGAGCCCTCGTACAGCCGCCCGTCCAGGATCAGGCCGGTGCCGATGCCCTGACCGCAGCTGAAATACAGCATATTGTCCGTACTCTTGGCGCTGCCGGTCCATTCGCCCAGCGCCGCCGTCTTGATATCGTTTTTCACAAGCACTTCCACGCCGAACTTCTCTTTGACAAACGCGTGCAGGTCCAGCGTTTTCCACTTTACGCCGCGGTACTTCGGGTTCTGCGAGCAGAGCCTGCCGTATTGGTCGAAAACGCCGGGCGCGGCGATGGCGATATAGGCGAGATCGGAGGGGTTCATGCTGCGTGAGGCAAGCAGCAGGTTGACGGCGTTCTCCATCATGGATAAATAGGCGTCCTGCGTAATTCCCTCTTCAATATGGACGCTGAACTCGCCGAGCTGCTCGCCCCGCAGATTGCCCAGCACAAACAGCGGCGAAGTCATGTTCAGGTCGATGGCGAGAATGTATTTGTGGTTCTTGTTGAAAGTGAGCAGCTGCGGCTTGCGTCCACCGACGACGGAGGACTCGCCCTCCCCGATTTCCAGCACGATGCCGCGCGCGATCAGCCCGGCGAGATTGGAGGATACGGAGGACTTGCTCATACCCAGCTGCTTTGCCAGAATGGTTCTGGACGTGACGTCGCTGTTGAAAATACTGTCCAGCACCGCGCGGCTGTTGATATTGCGCACCAGGGATATATCGACCGACTCCGGATTCTTCATCTCAGCACCTCTTCCATTACGACGCGCGCGTCTGCATGCGCGCGCCAGCTTTGTTCGGAATGCATATCAACTTGTCTTTACTATAACCTCTTCTCGCAGTATTGTCAAGATATTTTGGTGCATTTTCAGGCTGTAACCAAGATATACCTATTTAATCCATCAAAAATAAACATAGTTGATTTTAATGCAAAATTAACTGTCTTCACACTCCACGGCATATCTGTGGATAATGGCGGACCTGTTTTTGGATGAAACGGTTATGCCGTGTTCCATGATATGCTGTCCCAAACGCACGCACGTCTCGTCCGGGGCGTCGATATTCCACAGCCGGTAGCGGGCGGCGCGGCGCAGGCCGCGCGGATAGACGCGCAGCGATCCCGCGCTGCGGACGAAGGAAAATATGCTGCCGCATTCCTTTTCCGGGCTGTTGAACTGCATGGACAGGACGGCGCGCTGCGTTTCGCTGTATGTTGTGAGCGGATAATAGTCGTACAGCAGGTACGCGACGTTCTCCCGCCACATATTGAGCAGCTCTTTTGTCCGGCCCGGGCTGCTTTCGTCGACGATCACGCCGATGCTCACCGCAAGGCGGGAGCGGACGTCGTACGTTCCTCGGCCGTCCAGTACGGCGCCGCACCCGGTCAGCACCCACCACTGGCTCGTGCTGTAAGTCTGGCACTGCGCGCTGTCCGCGTCATGCCAGTAATCGGACCGCGTATGCGTAAACGAAAAACGCTGGGTCGCCATATCGTGGCGCATCCCGCCCGATGCGCAGGCGTCTATCTCCATATCCGGATGGTTTTCCGCCAGCCGCCGCCACAGCTCCAGGTAGCCCGTCGTATGTTTATTCTCCGTCACGCCGCTGCGCGCCACGCCCAGTTTTTTCGCCTCTTCCCGATCAAAGGCGCGGAAAAAAGGCGCGGGGTAAAAGTTGAAGTCCTGCCGATACTGATCCACGCCCTGCTCGCAGATGATCCTGTCGAGCATGCTATAGACATAGTCCACAACGCCGGGCGCGCCGTAATTGACAAGGCTCTGCGTGCCCTTTTCCGCCTGTTCCAGCGGGATGTAATGCAGCCGGGGCGCGTCCATGCTCACGATGCAGTCCCGGCCCAGTTCCTCCGTAATCCGGGTGCCGGAATAGGCCCGTTCCGGTTCGAACCACAACGAGTATTTCATGCCCGCCGCACGCGCCGCGTCGCTCACCTCACGCAATCCGTTCGGATACCTCTTTTTGTTCGGATACCAGTTGCCGGTCGCCTCCCAGCCCGTCTCTTCGCAGTCGTACCAGCCGGCGTCCTGGTTAAAATGGTCAATTTCCCGGTTGAGGCCCGTTTCGGTCAGCATGTGAATCCAATGCAGATCGCTGCGGGCGTTGCCGCGCATCCCCTCGAAGTCGTCGCCCACACAAATGAGCGTATTGCTCTGCATGCGCAGCCCCTGCGCGCGCAGGTTATTGTGCTCCAGCATAAAGCGCCGCCACACGTTCTGCCCATCGCACCAGTCGCCGCGGTAAAAGAGAAAAATCATCATGGGCACGCGGAAGCTTTCGCCGGGCAGAAGCACGAAATCACAATCGTACTGGCCACCGCGCAGAAACACGCCGCCGGAGCGAACCGTGAAATCGGCGCGCCAGCTTCCCTGCCAGCTCAGAACGGCCAAAACCCCGCCGCCGGCCGGGTTTTCCAGGTTGAAATACGGAAGATAGTTGTCGGTCGGCTTGCCGTTCGGAGCCTCAAAATGCCGGCCACAGCTCCCGTTTTCGCCGAGCGGGTCGGCGCTGGGAACGTACTGGTTCACGCCCCGGAAAGTCGCGCCCGTCATGCTGTGCAGAACAGCGCTTTCCGCGGACAGAATACGCGTGTCCACAGCACGCACGTCACGGATGCTGCCAGAGTTCTCCGGTCCGTCGTTCTGCAGCCGCGCTTCATACTCAACCACTGGATAGTCCGGATATTCCGTCACGTCCATGGAGAGCGAAAGCCCGGTCCCGGGGGCCGTGTAGGTAACCGTGTGCACGCGCCGCACGACCGGGTTGTCGTTCGGATAGTCCACAAACTCACGCGGCGGACCGGTCCGCTTCTCCCAATAAAGGGATCGAGAATCCATACCGTCGAGCGTAAAGCACACGGGCGGAATCTCTGTTTCTGATATGTTCGCGCGCAGAAAAGCGGCGGCAGACGACGGATCGGAATAGACGTGCAGAAACTCTTCCCTGGTCCGGATATTCCCTTCCCCGGCCGCCGCCGATTTTTTCCGCAGCGCTTTTGTGTCAATATTCATGCAGCTCTCCCCTTCCAGCGCGCCGCCCGCC
>USJY01000014.1 GCA_900555065.1 uncultured Eubacteriales bacterium | reverse complement strand
GCCGGTATCGCCCGTGAGGCCCTGTGCGCCGGTCGCGCCGTCCGCACCCGTCGGACCCGTAGGTCCGGTCGGGCCTGTCGGACCCGTCGGGCCGGTGGGACCCGTGGGACCTGTCGGGCCGGTGGCGCCAGTCGCACCGGTATCGCCCGTAAGGCCCTGTGCGCCGGTCGCACCGTCCGCACCCGTCGGACCCGTAGGTCCGGTCGGGCCGGTCGGACCCGTCGGGCCGGTGGGACCCGTGGGCCCGGTCGGGCCGGTGGCGCCGGTCGCGCCGGTATCGCCCGTGAGGCCTGTGGCGCCAGTCGCGCCGTCCGCACCCGTCGGACCTGTCGGACCCGTGGGCCCGGTCGCGCCGGTCACGCCGGTCGCGCCTGTCGGACCCGTAGGACCGGTAGCGCCAGTCGGGCCGGTAATGCCGTTCGCACCTGTCGGGCCCGTCGGGCCGATTGCGCCGGTAGCGCCGGTTGCGCCCGTGGCGCCAGTCGCGCCGGTGGGGCCGGTCGCACCCGTGGCGCCGGTCGCGCCCGTGGGACCCGTAGGACCGGTCGGGCCGGTCTCCGTAGCGGTCAGAAGCGTATAATCAGCCGAAGAACCGGGCGTTCCCGTCGGCGCATTCACGGCCGCACGATAGAGCGCGCCGTTAAACAATACCAAGTCGCCTTCCTGGTAGACCGTGCCGGGTACAAACGTCGTAGCGTCCGTAAGGCCGGGGCCAGGCGCGCCCGTGGGACCTGTCGGCCCCGTCGCGCCGGTGGCGCCCGTAGGACCTGTGGCACCGATCGGCCCGGTAGCGCCGGTAGCGCCGGTCGGGCCGGTGTCTCCTCTTGCGCCGGTGGGGCCGGTCGCGCCCGTGGCGCCGGTAGCGCCGGTGGGACCGGTAATCCCATTTGCGCCGGTCGGACCCGTCGGACCTGTCGGGCCGGTCGCGCCGAAGCCGGTCGCGCCTGTCGGACCCGTCGGACCGGTGGGGCCGGTCGGGCCCGTTATGCCGTTATTGCAGCAGCAGCGGCATCCGCTGTTACAGCCGCATGCGCCGAAGCAGGCGCTGCAGCTGCTGCCTATACAGTTGTCTTGACAAAAGCTAGCCATTCTATCCTCCCTGTTTCGAAAAACATCTCAGTGCATACGCCAATACCATACTACGCGCCGATTCGCCACAGGGTTACAGCCTTCGCCATTATTTCTTTAAAGACGCCAAATACAACTCATTCTGCCGCACTGACGGACTGTTTGGTTTACAGGCCCCGGCGCGCGCATTGTACTGCGCCGCCTCTTCATATCTGGACAGATAACAGCAGCAGACGCAGCACTCTATATTGGGGATATACCCCCAGTAGTCGGGCAGGATAAAGCCCAGGGTATCGGGCGGGTCCAGCTGGGCTGCGATCTTAAACCATGCGAGGGCGTTGCGGTAGTCTGAGCGCCGTTTGTAATAGTAGCCGAGTTCGCAGCATATTTCGCCGCGCGGGCCGCCGTATGCAAAGCTCCTGAGCAGAACTGACAACACCTTATCCTGTTCGCCCAATGCGTTATAGCAGGCTGCAAGACTAAAGCAGGCGGCGATATTGTCCTCCGACCAGCCCTGTCCGCCGTCCAGGAAGCGTGTGAAGTAGTACACCGCTTTCGCATAACGGCCGTGGTCCTTCAGCTCGCGGGCAAAATAGTATTGCTGACGCGGCGTAAACGCCCGCCCCTGCGCCTCCATGGATTCATAGATGCGCAGGTTGCGCATTGAAGTTGTCTGCGGAACCGGTTTCTGGTGCCATATCGCGATGTCGCTCTGTACGATCCTGCCCGAAAGGGGGATGCACTCGTGTACCGGATCCTGCCACAGATAGCCCCGGCTGCGCTTTGTGAGGCGCTCCCGGGTGGATGTCAGAACGGGGTTGCCGTTCTCATCAAAATGGGTGTGGTATTTCATGGTGACGATATCCGTATCGTCCGGCAGCGTCTGTTTGAGACGCAGCAGTTTTTCCCGCTCGCAGGCAGGCAGGACATCGTCGGCGTCCAGCCACATCTGGTAGTCCATGGTAGCCTGTGCGTACGCATAGTTGCGGGCGGCGGAAAAGTCGTCGATCCACTCGAAATCAAACACTTTCTCCGTATAGCCGCGCGCAATCTCTTTCGTGCGGTCGGTGGATCCCGTATCCACAATGACGATTTCGTCCACAGCGTCGCGGACGCTGTCCAGGCAGCGCGCAAGCACCGCTTCCTCGTTTTTTACGATCATACATAGGCTGATGGTCATCTTCATTCTCCTAAATACAGTATAATACAACCTATGTCCCGCAGTCAGAACTTGCCAATCGACGCGTAAAATAAAACGCGGCGGCGGACGATGCTTCAAGCCGGCGGCACGCTGAATCAAGCAAGTCTCGCTTCCTGTCCTGCCGCTTATTTCACACGCCAGAGAGCTATCCTGCGCCACGCCGCTTCACATCGCCCGGCATGCGCGCACAGCCGGATTCATAAAAGAATATGACGCTGGCGACCCATCTCGACACTGTATGTGCATAATATACAAATAGTATAAAATTCCGACAAATATACAAAAAAATAAAAGGGATGTATGCGCATACATCCCTTTTCAGACCGTTTTTACGCGCTCCGGGGTACCAGTTTTACGAAAGCCGAAAGGGGCGACTTTTTTCGGCTCCCAAATCCGCGGCTGCTTATGCGGACTGGTATGTGCAGAGCGTTTCCCCGTCCAGCAGCACGATTTCCAGTTCGTCCTGGTTATCCAGATATACCTCCGTCGGCACAGTGGCCTCGTAGCCGTTATCGCTGCGCTTCATATCGTACGCAGTGTCCAGCCGGCACCAGGCATAGCGCGCCGGCGTCTGCGTTTCCCATGTAATTTTGGTCAGGTCTTCCCCTTGCGAAACCGTGATCTCCTCCGGCGGCAGGATCTGTGCTGTATTTATTTTCGCTTCCTCCGCCGCAGTCCGGAGCGTGGGATTTAAATCCATGGATACCATTCCGTCATAACTGAAATACGTCTCGTTAAACGTGTATTCCGCCACCTCAAATATGACACAGTCAGGCTTAAAAATATTGAAATAATAAGCAAAATCAATGATATTCTGATAATCGTGCACATAAATATACTCGCTGAAACCATTCGCTAAATATTTATACCCAAAATTGTTCATATAGCTGCCCTGAAACGCAAGTGCTTTCGGCGCGTTTTCACTGGCTCTCTTTTCATTGGAATAGTAGCCGAACCTTCGGAACGAAGGATGCATCTCCAGTTCGTCGCGGTATTTGTCGTATCCGTCGGCGCATACCTCCATATCTACCGCAATTTCCGGAACCATTTCATGAATCGGAAATTCGGAGACCGGCAAGGAAGTTTGCAGCGTTTGCGATATCGTCAGTTCGCGCAACTCGTTCACATGCACGGTGGGCAGACTGGACTGCAGCCTTTCCAGCATCGCGTTTGTACCGTAATAAGCGCCGAGATCATTCCAGTGATTGGCGTCGAATTTCTGATTGAAGACGACTTCGCCCGCCAGAGTTTTCTCTCGCAGAAGTCCTGTGTTGTCCAGATAGTTGACGTTCCGTTGTTCAAGCGCGGCAAAAAATCCGTCCACCCAGGAGCGGTCGTAATGGATGCCGTCCGGGATGTATTCGTATAACACAGCCGGTTTCGCCGGATTGAATACGAACAGAAACGGGACGTTTCGCGCGGCGCAATACTCCTGTATTTGTTTAACCATATCCGCAAACGCCTCGTGATATTCCGTAAACGGCGCGTCTACGGTTATGCCTGCGCCAAAGACATAGCCGGTCTTCCCATAGCTATAGGAGGGATGTACCATTTCGCCAAACAACACGTCGTGCAAAACGGTATAGGACAGGATCATTTCGTCGCGAAATCCGATTCTGTCGTTCACATAGTTTTCAATGCCGTCGGTCAGATCTCCCGAAGCCTCGTCTGAAAAAGGGTTGGCCGCCAGCGCCCGGTTGTCTATGACGGATATGGCGTCCTCTTTCAAATGAAAGGCGGCGACGGGCGCGAGTATGATCGCGGCAAACACAAGAATAACCATGATTCGGATCAGTTTCATGTCGTCTTGCTCCTAGTACTGGAAGTAAATGAACGGACTGTACGTTGAATTGACCATAAAGAGGATGGCTGTCACAAACAGGACCAGTAAAACCGCTTCCTGTACGATGTAGCCGGATTTTGACGAGGCCATTCTGCCGTGCCATTTCGCAACGAACGGAGCGCCCAGCGCCGTTGCGCCGATGATTCCGACAACCATAAGCACGACGATTTTCGCACTGAAAAAATACTGCCAGGTGTAGGGGATCGTGTCAAACTGAACGGTTCCAAGTATAATCCCGAACAGAGTTTGAACATCGTGAAGGTTTTGGAACCGGAACAACTGCCAAAGCAGCATGACGATCAGCATGGCGCCACAGTACTTCAGAACGCCGGGGATTTTCACATAAAACTTCTTTTTCTGTACCAGCCGTTCCATGACGACCAGCGCGCCGTTGACCGCGCCCCACAGTATATAGTTCCAGCCGGCTCCGTGCCATATGCCGGTCAGAATAAACACGACCGCCAGATTCCGCAGGGTTTTCCATAGCCCGTTTCGGTTCCCTCCCAGCGGGATATAGCAATATTCGCGGAACCATGTTCCCAGCGAAATGTGCCAGCGTCGCCAAAATTCGGAAATGGACCGGGAACGGTACGGGAAATGAAAGTTCTCCTTGCATTGGAACCCGAACAACCTCGCCAGCCCAATTGCAATATCGGAATAACCGGAAAAATCATAATAGATTTGCAGCATATAGAGCACCAGCGTACCCGCGGCCGTAATCCGATCAATACCGGTAAGTCCAATGCTTGCCAGACAAGCTCCAAACGTGTCGGCCAGAATCGTTTTTTTCACAAAGCCGATCATGATACGATTCAACCCGTCGGCGCACGTCTCCCATGTGCTTGTGCGCGACCGGATCTGAGGCTGAAAATCTTTCCACAGCACAATCGGTCCCGATACCACTTTGGGGAAAAACGAAAGATACAGCGCGCAGTCAAGCAGACTACCGGAACGAGCTTGTCCGCGGTAAATATCCGCTAAATAAGATATGGCGGAAAAGGTGATGAAAGAAAGGCCGAGCGGCGCGATCAAAGAGCGGTCCGCTATGCTGCTCTGGAACAGGGAGTTCCCGATTCCGATCAGGAAATTCAGGTATTTATAGCCTACCAGTATAAGAACGAGCAGTACAACGGCCAGTACAAAGGGCACGACCGCAAGATAAAGCCGCTTGTCCGGCCGGACCCCATCCGCATCTTCCCGTTCAATGCGGATAAAGCGTTTTTTGTTTTTTGCGGCTTCTACCCAGCGGGCAAGCAGGTATACCGCCACGATATACGCCAGAAGCTTGAAAAGGTCGTCAAAACAGGACCACATGTAAAACACAAGACTGAAGACAAGCAGAACACAGTCCCTTACGCGCAGCTTTGCGAGCAATGATCCCGGCTTGCCACGGCGCTCCATCTGGTCTGCAACGCAATACGCAAGCAGGCAGACAGGGAAAAAACAGAATAAGAATATTTGCGTTGTGAAAACCATATGATTCTCTCCCAGCAAAAGCTTGTCTCAAGACATGCCGTGCGGTCTTTTGCCAAATGCATTTGATAAAATCCCCGGTTTAGGCCGATGATTGCAACGCGCTAAAACAAAGCGTAAAAGCCGGCATAACGAAGTTTTTACCGCCGTTCGGCGTCCGGATTTCAGGTTTGCCTTTCGTATGCACCCTGGACGGGCGCGGGGTTTGCCAGGGACGACGAACATGGCGCTGGAAAACGCAATGTTATAAAATGGGCGGGCATATACCTTGCGGCAGCAAGCTGAATCACAGCGGCACAGGAACAATCCCGCAATCACAATTTAACGTTCATGGGTAATGCAGTATTATAAAGAACAGAGAGGTACGCCTCATTATGTTTACGCAAAAAGCATATAAATTTATATAATATAAGCCATGGCGAATGTCAATAGAATACCGTGAAATCCGAAGCACGGCCATGCCTGACAGAGCCGGCCAGCCCGGCAGACGCACAGAAAAAGCCCCGCGCATTTGCGCGGGGCAAAGAAACGCCAAGTACAGGGCGTCTGTTACACAGAGAGAAGCGCGCCGTTTTGCAGCAGGATCTCCCGGATCTCCTTCACATCTACCTGCTCCGGGCGGCACCCGTGTTTTATGGACAGGGCGGCGCCGATTCCAACGGCTTCCCCGACAGCGAAACAGGTGCCCATTACGCGGCAGGAACCGTAGGCCTCCCGGTCGACCGATATACAGCGGCCAGCCATCATCAGGCCGCCTACGGTTTTGCATACCGTGGTAAGATAGGGAATGCCGTAGGGTTCGTCCACATGGATGAACTGGGAGCTGTAATCCTTACTGCCGTGTATGTCGATGGGATAGGAGCCCAGCGCGATTGTGTCGTCTCCGGTGACGCCGGCCTTGACGTCGTCGATGCGCAGCGTCTTATAGCCTACGATGCGACGGGTTTCCCGAACGCCGATCGAGTCGTTGATATGGGAGAGAAACGCCTTTTCAAAGCCGGGGACATACTTGCGCAGCATCTCGATAAACGCCACAGCCTGACGCTGGCCGAGAATCTCCGCCTGGGTAATGCTCTGCGGGTCGGTCGCGTCTGTGGCCGCCATGCGCGGGCCGTTGATACACACCTCGGAATCGTTGAAGCGGTTGATATAGATCATCGCCCAGATACCCATCGGCCACTCCCCTATGGGATTGAGCTTTGCCCACAGCTTCTGCAGCGTCACCAGCACAAAGTCAGGCGCGGCGCGCAGGTATTCCATTGTATAGGGCTCGACTTCCTCCGGATGCTCTTCCAGCCATTCAAAAAAGCGCTCCTTATCCACGCCGCCGATGGTGAACAGAATAGAGGGCGGCTGCAGGTCCACGCCGGCGGTTCCCTTTTCATATTCAGCGCCCGCCAGGTAGGAGATTACGCCGTCGCCCGTCGCATCGACAAAGATCTTCGCCCGGACTTCCAGGCGCGTACCGGCACATTCGCAGAGAATGCTCTTCAGCACGCCGTCGACTACCTCTACTTCAATGGCGTTGGTGTGCAGCAGAAAGTCAACGCCGTTCTCCTCCAGAAAACTGGCCGCGGCAATTTTGACCTTGTCAGGGTCGATGGCTGCGATGGAGCAGTGCTTGGGGCAATACCGGACGCCAAAGGAGGCGTTATCCTGCTTCAGCCGCTCGACAAACTCGATCGCCAACCCGCCGACGGTGGGACGCTTTTTCACGTCGAGATAGCCGAGATATGGAAGCCCGGCCGTCGTCATGCCGCCCACATACCCGTTTTTCTCCAGCACGAGTACGCGGCAGCCGTTGCGTGCGGCAGCTACCGCTGCGGCAATACCGCCGGAGCCGGACCCGATTACGGCGACGTCGTAATCGTACTGCTTGACTGCTTCTGTACGGATGTTGCTCATTTTCATTCTCCTTATTAAAAAAATATTGATTTCATATGCCGGCTGTGTTATATAAAAGGTATATGGACAAAGGAGGGGAACACCGGTGAAATACTCTTCCTACAGCTTGATGAAAAGTACGATCCTGCCCGTTTCGTTTACATTGTACGATGGAGAAAACGGCATTTACCGCGCTGCGCATCAGGCGCCGGGGCGGACACTGCCTTTCGCCATCCTGCTGTATTCGCACGATTCCTGCTGTAACATTACCGTTGACAGGCAGACGTTTCAGGTGCGGTCCGGAGAGGGGATCATTTTGCCACATAACGTCAAGCACGATTTTTGCATGCCGCAGGCGGGGCATATCACCTGGATTCATATTTTTATCACCGCGGCCGGGATTCCGCTGATGGACCTATACGAGGCGCCGGCGCTGTGGAAAGGCGAAGACGCCGCACAGCTTCTGCGCTGCCTGCACAGCATCAACACCTGCTTTAAGGATCTGGACGACAACGTTTACCATGCGCTTCGCAATACCATACGGACCCAACAGGCGGTTATGGAGATCTGCGAACTGCTGTTCAACCGGTGCCGGCCCATTACCGAATCGCTGCCCTTTGGCATCGACTCCGGCTTTTTCAAGCTGCTGTCCCATATCAATTCCCACCTCGACGAACAGTATTCTCTGCAGAAACTGCTTGACATTTCCGGACTGTCCGCACAGACAATCCGCAAAATGTTCTGGGACCATTTCAAGCAAACGCCGCTCGACTATGTGATTAAGAGAAAGCTGCTCGCGGCTTGCAGGCTGTTTACACAGGAAGGCGCGAGTATCGGCCTTGCGGCGAAGGCCGTCGGCTACAGCGACCAGATGTACTTCAGCAAACAGTTCAAAAAACACATGGGCTGCACGCCGTCCCAGTACCGGCAGGCTTCAAACGCCGAGTATTGATCCGCCTGTATTTATTGTAGCACCGCAAGGCACGCTTTCATATAGAATTTTATGACGCAAATATGGCATATTTTATAGCGAAACAAAAAAACGCGATCCTAAGGATCGCGTTTTTTTGTACTGCAAATTTACGCAGCCTGCCTGAGGCATGGCATGGGTGCGTAGCCCCCCCTTTTCCCCGCCTTTCACAGCGGGAGACGTAAAAAGGGTTTACCATTTCATGCGACCATGGCGCGCGGTCGGCCAGGCATTTCTAATTGAGCGGCAGGCCGCTGAACGGACGATTTATCAGCCGGTTCATTTACGCTGTCGAGCCTGTTCATTTACGCTGTCGCAAGTGGACTTTTTCCCCTGCCGGCTGTGGTATAATGATGAAATGACGGGCGCGAAACGCCTGCGTACTGGTCTTCGATAGTCGTTCGCCTGCTCAAGGCTGAGCGGCTATTTTTTATTGCTATTGTGATCAAATACTGGTATTTCCTGATACAAAATCAGTCCGTTTGCAGTTCGTCTCCTCCGCGATACTGACGGCGGCCGTTCCCCTTGCCGCCGGTGGAGCCCGGATCTCCGGCGGCATCGCCGCCCTGCGACGTCTGATTATTCCAGCCGGCATGGCCCCCGGAGCCATTCTGCTTCCGTTCCCGTATTTGCTTTCGTATTTCACCGATTCCACAGCTGGCGTATTCGTCTATTTGCACCGTAGGATCCAGCGACTGAAGCTCTAAAAACGCAAGGTATTTTCCTACGGACATGTTCAATGCATGCGCTGCGGAAACAGCGTTTGCATCCGCGCGGTTGCATGTGGCCTGTATCTTTGGATATGCGTCGCAAACCTCCGTCACACGGGCGTTCAGATAATCCGATATTTCCGTATCATCGTCTTTTGTATAAACTGCAAAATCCAGATATTCGTTGCTTTCAAGATAAGGCCGCATATCCTCGCTTTCAAGCAGGCGGTCGATTGCCTGCTGATAGGACAACCCGTTCACCTCTTGCGCAAAAACGAGATTTTCAGCGTCGGCATTATAGGCTGTGACGGAAATAACTTTGCCGAAACGGTTAACGGAAAGTTCAAGGCTTGGGTTGATGTCCATGCTGATCAGCGCCGTTTCCATCGTGTAGAGTCGGTATCCACCCAAACCTGCTATGCAAAAAAGAATAAAGCAAGCCGCGGCGGCATAGAAAATTCTAAAGTTTCGGCTTCGGCGCGCATCTTTCCAGGATACGACATCGCCCTTTTGCCAATCAGGCCGCGCCGGTCTCTCAATAAATTCCCCGTCCGTATCCATAATGACTGCTGTTTTGTCTTTTATTTGCATAACAATGCCTGTTTTCATTTCTAAACGCCTCCTTTCGGCAGAAACGTTTGAATTCCCGGATAATGATCCGATAGGATAAGCGTGATCGTAACGATGTATTTCCGGTGCTTTTCAATAGTTTTTTCCGATATACCAAATCGTTTTGCCAGCGCAGATTGTGGTACCCGATGGGTTTTGAAAAAGTGTTCCTTTAAATCTTTGTCGGAAATGATCTCTTTTGCGAGTCTGACGCATTGCCTGCGCGACCGACTCTGCCGGGGACAGACTTTTGCCAATTCGTCAAGCGTTATATGATACGCCTCCAGCGCGCAGGACAGCGAATCAATCTCCTCTGCGAGCGAAGATCGCTCCTGTTCCTTCTCATATTTTTGGACCGCAATGTCAGTCAAAACTGCGGATTCCCTATCCTCGGCTGTATAAAGCGGTATGATTCTTTCATTTTTTCGGGATAACTTTTGCGCTTCGTCGATAAGCCTGTTCCGAATACAGGCCGACGCAAAAGGGATAAACGCCCCCGCATTTTCGTCGTACTGCCGGACGCAATTGACGAAAACAAGCATAGCGATACTGAGCCTGTCCTCAAATTCCATTTGAAAAGCCGGAGCCTTTGAAATTTCCTTTTTCAGAAAAGGCATATAGTCGTTTATGAGCCGGTTTAATACAGCATTGTCCGTTTTCGCCGCCTTAAGGCGAGATAATAGATCATCCATATTTATTCCCTCATTGATAGAATACGCGAACAGACGTTTAAATCATAGGGTGTTTAAATCACAGGGTATTTTTTTATTATACCCTATGATACAGGAAAACAGATCCGTAGTCTATAAGCGGAACCAAAAAGAAAGGATGGTTATAATGAAAAAAATAGCGTTAACAACTGTTGTGGTCGTCCTCATTCTGTCTATCTCTACGATAACGGCCCTTGCGGCCGGTAACGGCTATGGCAAAGGCGCAGCCGACGTTAGCGGAACACCTGTTTCTGAACTCAAACCGGACACGCCGGCAAACAATGCGGTCTGCCCGCGCAACGAAAATTGTTCCAACGGCGCGCTGTGTCTCAGCACCGGACTGTGCCTTTACAAAAGCGACTGCCCCAACGACGGGATTGCTCCGCGCGACGGCACCGGCGAAAAAAACGGCAATGGCGGGCCACAGGAGGATACGGTTACTACAGCAATGACGGAAAACGACAATTCCACCGCCGCCACACTGGCTGCAGAGCGTCAGAACGCTGTGGCAACGAGAGTTTGTAATGAGAACTGTCCGCGCGCAGAACAATGCCGCAACAGCGGGGTTTGCCCGTATGACGGCGACTGCCCCAACAACGGCCTTCGTCCCCGTGACGGTTCGGGCGCAAAAAACGGCAGAGGCGGCAAATGACTCTCCGAAAAAGACAACTGGGGATAGGCAAACATTCCATATTTGCGAATCGGCAGACCATATGGTCTGCCGATCTTGCGTTTACCGCACAGGCGGCGTCCAGGGCCATGCGCATATAAGTATATTGGAACCCCGCTTGATAGCAAACGTTTTTAAGCGGGCCGCCCGGCTCTGCAAGGGAGACTGCACAGGGCCGCGCCATATGGATCCGCGCGTCTGCACCGGCTAAAAGGCACGCGATAAAAAACCGAATCGAAGCCCAGCGCTAGCGGGTTCGGTCTTGCGAGGCAAAGATGCGGCGGGCGCGCTCTGATTTTTATAAAAATAGAAGCAGGCGATGCGGCGGGCGTGAACGCCCGTGTTAAGAGACATGAAAAGCGGATAGAAGAAAATGTTCGGAAAATAAATGCTTTCGCGGCGCATGCGAAATTGGACACAGGGGTTCGCATTTCCCCGTTTTTTGTCGTTTTGATCTTTTGCTGATTTGACGTCCTTTGATTGGAAACCTGCATAAATACCAGGCTATAACAAAAACACCATTGATGTCCAGCCCTGGGGGCAGATATCAATGGTGTTTTCTGTTTCCATTTTCACTATGGCTTTACACTTTTCTTTTTATGGTTGCCATAAACCACGAATCCGACAAAACCTGCACCGGAAAGAAGGAGCAGCATAAGCCACAGTCCACGGTTAGACGCATCACCCGTGGGAGGAACATTTGTCGTATTGGAGTCTTCCGGGATATCCAAACTTCCATTCGGCAGGTCGTCATTGGTAATCGTAAAATGATTGTCTGAAATTCTGTCAACGGCGGCCTCAAACCCATGTGGAACATCGATTTCCTGAACAGTCCAGCTGTATTGGGGATCCAGACCTCTCCATGTATGCGACCAACCATTGCTTTCATCCAGCGTCACGACGCTGTACTCCGCGCCGTTTCGAAGCAGAGCTACTTTAACCGACTCTGTCGCCGTTCCCCCATCATTTAGTTTCCATATTTTCTCGACCAGCACTTCTACCGTTTTTTCCTTGTGGTTCACGAAAACCGCCTCGGCAACCTCATCCTTCAGAATTGCGCCGGTCTCTCCAG
>USJY01000013.1 GCA_900555065.1 uncultured Eubacteriales bacterium | reverse complement strand
GCGTGTTGTACCCGCCCACGCCCACGAACAGCAGCAGCACGGCCAGTATCGTGTGCACGGCGTATTCCGGCGTTGCGTCCGCGTACATTTCGTCCGTGGCCGCCGCCAACGCCTCAATGGACCAGACCTCGCCGTAGTCGGCGAGCAGCGCGTTGTACTCGTCGATGCGCTCGGGCGTATCGGTAAACAGCAGCGCGTCGGTCAGCTCCAGGCTGTCCTCCTGCAGGGGCTTGCCGTTCACATAGAGCTTCGGGCAGTAGATGTTTATGGTGTCCGGGTTGCTTGGGTTATAGTTTGTAAAGATGTTTTCCAGGCTCGGTCTGGAATACTGCAGCAGCGGCACCTTCGACCGGGCCGGGAGCACGCCCACCACCTTGAGCCGGACGTTATAGCGCTGGGCGTAATCCGGGTCGGAAAATGAATCGGTATACGGGTCGTAACAGCCGACCGTGCATTTGAAATAATACTCCATACTGGTGTCGACGACGTCGCCGAGGCCGTAGCCGAAGGTTTCGCACCACTCCTGGCGGACGACGATGGGGATAAACTCGTCGGTTCGGACGTCCACCCCGTCCGCCCACTCTGTCAGCCACACGCCCTCCTTCATGTGCAGGGACACGTCCTCGCACAGCCCGCGGCTGTATTCGTATAAAAACATGCACGTCGTTGGAGAATCGGCGGAATACAAATGTTTGGTTTCTTTGATCTCAAACATCGGGTCGCCCCGTGCGGGAAGCATGTACGGCCAGTTCATCAGGCCGACCGACCGCACGCCCGGCAGCGATTCCAGCTTTGTTACAAGCTGGATCACTTCCCCGCGCGTCGGCGTCACCGGATCCATTGCGGAGGTAATAATATTATTATTTTCATATATGGATAAACGTTCGCTGTCCATCTCCTCCCGAATCTGCCAGCTTTTAATAAAATATAGCGCGTTGTCACCGCCGCAGTGGCGGCGGATAAAGCGCTCGCTGCCGCCGCGCTCGTACATGTAGGTGAGCGCGTAGGTGGCGGAAAAGGCCACGAAAAACACCTGCATGAGCAGGATCAGCTCGGTCAGAACGCCGCCGGAATAGCTCTTCAGGGTCAGGTAGACCCGCCGCAGCCTGAGCCGCAGGGCGAGTTTCCCCGCCGCAAACAGCGGCTCCTGCTCTGCACGCCCTGTCCTTTGCATCGCGCGCATATACAGCCCTAGCATGAGCAGGATGACGGCCGCAAACCCGCCAAAGAGCGGCAGGTATGTCCCCAGTCCCAGGATCGGCACCGTGTATCTGAGCGGCGTAGACCGGATCACGACATCCTTTAGCAGCCAGCCGGCCGTAAAGGCGAGCAGCGTATACAGCAGCAGCTCCAGCGCCGTGGCCGCGAATATGCGCCCGCTTGTCGCGCCCAGGTACCGGTACGTCTGCAGCCGCCGCCGGCTCCGCCGCAGGAAGAACACGTACAGCATGACCACGTTGCACACGCTCAGCGCCACGATCAGCACATAGAGCATGAACTTGCCGTAGTAGTCCGCGCTGAACACCTGCTTTGCAGATTCCTGCAGAGATAAGTTAGGCGTCAGCGAATCCCCCGCCTGCTCTGCGACGTACAGCGCCAGCTGGTCGGCAAAGGAGGCCTGCTGCTGCTTTGACAGGGGCGATACAAAGCGGACGCGCAGCACGCTCCCGCTCAGCCCCGCGTCCATAAAGTCCGCAAGGGTCACAAACACCGCGCGGTTCGGCCGGCCGCCTTCCTCCAGTCCGTCGGGCGTGTTGACCCCCGCGCCCACAAAGTCCGACTGGTCCAGCCGCGCGTAGCTGAACTGCGACGGCGTATACAGTTCCCCGTTGTACAGGCCGCTTATGCGGAAGGCGCGTTCGCCTCCGTTTGCCTGCAGGACAAATTCGTCGCCCACCGCGCTTGCCGCCGCCTTCTCCACCATCTGGTACGGGACCAGGATCCCGCCGCCCGACTCCGGCAGCCACTCCCCGGCTTCCGTATGTATGTACATGGGTTTGTCCGAGAGAATGCCGACTATGTCGTACTCCGCGTTTTCCTCGCTGAGCACGGTCACGCTCACCGGCGTTTCGTGCTCGCGTTCGCAGAACGCAACGATCGCTTCAACCGTCTGCGGATTCTGCATGATTCCAACGTTGAACTCCAGCGAACGGTCGGTCCCCGTATAGGCGGTCAGGGTGTTGAACATGGAGGCGCTCTGCGCGTAGTAGACGCACAGGGCCGCAGCCGAAACGGTCAGCCCCAGAAACAGGACGAGCAGGGTCGTGAAATGGCGCGTGATCATGCGCCGCATATTCTGCCATACCAGCGTCAGTATCTTCATACTGCTCCTCCTTGTAAGCCGAAAGCGGCGGCGTGACTTCGCCGCCGCTTTCGCGCAACTGTCTGTTAATTGTGAACCGTGCCGCCTCTGACGCCACCAGTTCTGTTACCAATGGCGCAAGTAGTATGCCACTCCACGCTCACGGTTTTATAATTGTTGCCGGACGGAATGGAACTGGTCGACTCCGCAAGGTCATGCCGTATCCCCGTTGCGCCGCGTCCGCTATACACTCCATAGGGGTCTGCGCCGTGAAAATATGTATACCGCACAATTGCCTCACAATTCGTAGTTCCCACACATGAAGATCCTTTTGCCACCGTGGCCTTGCAGTCGCGCGTGGAGTTCCAGGCATTGGCTGTCGTTGTCGCCGTGTGGGCGAATGCGACCGAGAAGGCCGACACCAGCACGACGGCAAGAAGCAGCACTGCGATCATTTTCGTTTTTCTACCCATGATGTTTTCCTCCTTTGTTGCCAAAAATGATTGTTTTTCCGTATACGGTAATTTTATTGTATTACATAAACCAAGGCATGTCAAGCATAAATTTAAAATTTAGAAATAAAAAATATATTATACTGAAATATATTTATTACATTTTACCTATAGCTTGATGGCGAATTGGCAGCAAAAAAAACGCGCCGGGCGCGGAGAGTCCGCGCGGGCGCGTTTTCGTTCAATATGCAAAGGCCGGGTCAGTCCACCGTATCGGGATGGAAGCCGGAATGGCCGAGCGTGGGCAGAGCGTCTATTGCGGCCATATCCGCCGCATCCAGCGCGAAATCGAACACCTGCGCGTTTTCCGCAATCCGCTCTTTTGTGACCGACTTTGGCAGGGGCAGCGTCCCATGCTGCAGGCACCAGCGCACGCACACCTGCGCGGGGGATTTGCCGTGCTTTTCCGCAACCGAGCGCAGCAGCGGATGGTCGAGCACAAGCCCACGGCCGAGCGGGCTCCACGCCTCCACAAGAATGCCGTGCTTACGGCAGTATTCGACCGCTTCAGGCTGCATGACGCCGGGGTGGAACTCGATCTGGTCGACCATGGGCGCGACTTCAGCGCAGGCAAGAATGGGCGCGATATGGTGGGGCAGGAAATTGCTCAGGCCGATCGCGCGCACCCGCCCGTCCCTGTACAGCTTTTCCATGGCGCGCCACGATTCCAGGTTGCACTGCTCGCCGCTCATCCCGTCGCGCGGCCTGTTTGCCGGCCAGTGGATCAGAAAGAGGTCGAGGTAGTCCAGGCCAAGCTTTTTGAGCGACAGGTCGAACGCGGCGAGCGTCCGCTCATAGCCGCGGTCCGTATTCCAGAGCTTTGTCGTGATAAACAGCTCTTCGCGCGCAACGCCGCAGGCGCGGATGGCTTCGCCCACGCCGGCCTCGTTTCCGTAAATGGCCGCGGTGTCAATGTGCCGGTAACCGGCCTCGACCGCCTGCACGACCGAACGGACCGTCGTCTCGCCGTCGGGCACCTGCCAGGTGCCAAAGCCCACGCAGGGGATCTGTACGCCGCCGCGCAGCGTATAGGTATCCGTCAGTTTGTCCATGTGTATCCCTCCTGTTTTGTCGTTCGTCCACGGCGGTACGCCGCCGCGTATACTGATGATTATATTATAACGCGGCCCGGTTGCAAATGCAACGCACGGCTGAAGCGCACGTCAGGCGCCGGGCGTACGGCACGGCGCCTGACGGATGGATATTCGGCGCGCTCAGCTGCGCTTGCGGCTCCAGAGCGCGGGCGAGAAAATCATGAGCAGCGGGAAAATTTCCAGCCGGCCGAACAGCATGGCGGCGGACAGAACGAGCTTGGACAGGACGCTGAAGCCCGCATAGCTGCTGTATGGGCCCGCCACGTCCAGGCCGGGGCCGACGTTGTTGAGGCAGGAGAACACGGAAGAAAGCGTCGTTTCAATTCCAAGACCGTTCCAGCCGACGAGCAGGCAGGCGGACGCCAGGATGAACACATAGGCCGTCATATACAGGCTCAGCCCGTGCAGCGTCCGTTCAGAAACGGTTTTGCCGTCCATTTTTACAAGCGAGACGGCGCGCGGGTTGCGCAGCCGTTTCCCGCCCGCGAGCAGGGATTTAAGCATCAGAACAAATCTGGAAACCTTAATGCCGCCGCCCGTCGAACCCGCGCAGGCGCCGACGATCATGAGAATCATGAGTACCCAGCGCGAAAACTCCGGCCAGAGGCTGAAATCGACGGTGGCGTAGCCCGTCGTCGTCATAATGGAGGAAACCTGGAACGCCGAGTGCCGGATCGTATCCGCCGCGCCGCCGTGCATACCCCAGGTGTTGACCGCCACAAGTATGATCGCGGCCAGCAGAATGCCGACGTACCAGCGCAGCTCTTCGCTTTTCAGCGCCTGCCTGGGCTTTTTGATCAAAAACAGGTAGTAAATACTGAAGTTTACGCCGAACAGGGCCATAAAAATGGTCACAACCCACTGGATATAGGGGCTGTAGCTCGCAATGCTGTCCGGCAGTACCGCGAAGCCGCCGGTGCCGGCCGCGCCAAAGGTGATGCAGATGTTGTCAAACAGCGGCATCCCGCCGAGCGCCAGCAGCAGAATCTGCAGCAGGGTCATGCCGATATAGATGGAATAGAGGATTTTGGCCGTCTGGTGCATACGCGGCGCGAGTTTTTCCACTTCCGGGCCGGGGCTCTCCGCGCGCAGGAGGTGTACGGCCTGGCCGCCCCCGCCGCGCGCCATCGGCTGCAGCGCGAGTACGAATACGAGCACGCCCATGCCGCCCAGCCAGTGCGTAAAGCTGCGCCAGTAGAGCAGGCCTCTGGGAATGGAGAGCACGTCCGGAATAATGCTCGCACCCGTCGTGGTGAAGCCGGATACCGTTTCAAACCAGCAGTCGACAAAGCTGGGAATCGCGCCGCTGAAGAAAAAGGGCAGCGCGCCGAACAGCGAGATCACGATCCAGGCGAGCGCCACGGTAAAAAAGCCCTCGCGGGCGTAGAAGTTCTTATTTTTGGGTACGAGCAGGATCAGAAGCAGTATGCCTATGGCGGCTGTGAGTACGATTGTCGTGGCCAAGCCGCGCATGGAGTCGGCCTCCCCATAGCCAAGCGATATGAAAAACGCCGGGACCATGAGCGCCGCCTCTACGCACAGGATCTTCCCAATCGTATGCAATATCATTTTATAATTCATAGCAATCGTCCATCCTGTTATTCGGCGAAAATATCGTCAAGACGCTTGAGCATTTTCTCAGCTTTCGTCACAATTACGACAGTGTCGCCAGCCAGCAGCATGTCTTCGCCGCGCGGGATAATGACGCGGCCCTGGCGATTGATACAGGCGACCAGGATATCCGGACGCAGGCGCAGGGACTTGAGCGGCACGCCGATGCCACGCACGCCGCGCGTGACCGCGAACTCCAGCGCGTCCAGCTTCTCATTGACAATCCGGTGGAGTGTGAGCACGGATTCCTCGGAGGTATTCTGCATGGCGCGCACATATCGTACAATATCATGGCACACGAGATTTTTGGGACTGACAACCGATTCAATCCCCATGCTGCGGAATACCTTCTCATACTCCATACGGTTGATTTTTGCGATGACCTTCCCGGAACTGATCATGCCCGCGTACATGGCGATGACCATGTTCTCTTCGTCTATATTCGTCAGCGATACAAGCGCGTTCGTCTGTTCAATGCCCTCGCTTATCAGCACTTCGGGCTGCGTACCGTCGGCATGGATGATATCGGCATGCGGCAGGACCTCGGCCAGTTCTTCGCAGCGGGCCGCGTTCTGCTCGATGATTTTCACCGCCGTCCCGTCCTCCTGCAGCGCGCGCGCCAGATAATAGGCGATCCGGCTGCCGCCGATCAGAATCACGCTGCGCACCCTGCGCTCGGCAAATCCAAGCCTGCGCACAAAGGAGACAAGGTCTCTGGGCGCGCCTGTGACGTTGATCGCGTCGCCGGGCCGCAGTTGGAAGGCGCCGGTTGGAATATATACTTCTCCGCCGCGCTCTACGCCGCAGACCAGGGTCTTTGCGCCGCCGGAAAGCGAGGGCAGATCGCGCAGATACCGGCCGCACAGCGGGTTGTCCTCCGTGAGCAGGAGTTCGACGATCTCCACCCGGCCCTTGGCAAACGTCTCGCGTTTCAACGCGGCCGGAAAACGGAGCAGGTTCAGAATCTCCATCGCGGCGGCACGGTCGGGATTGATAATCATGCTGAGCCTAAGCTCCTCTTTCAAAAAAGTGAGCAGGTCGGCGTATTCCGGATTGCGCACGCGCGCGATGGTATGCTTTACGCCCAGTTTGCGGCCGAGCATACAGCACAGGATATTGACCTCGTCGGCGGACGTCGCCGCGATCAGCAGATCGGATTCCCCCACGCCCGCATCCCGCTGCGATTGCAGGGTCGCTCCGTTGCCGACCACGTCGCTTACGTCCGTCCGATCGACCAGTTCGTCCAGCACTTCCGGATTGCGGTCGATCATAACAACATCGTGGTCCTCTTTGGAAAGCTCGGCAGCCAGCGTAGAGCCGACCTTCCCATCTCCCACGATTACGATACGCATTTCGCACATCTCCTTTATATTATCATATCGCAAAGCAATTTGATTCTAGCATTATCCTTTCCAAAAGACAAGGGGCTGGAGCACAAAATCACAAGCATTTTACTTCTTTTATACGCATTTTATTAAAACCGCGCCCCGCCGCGTCCGCCACGGCGAAGTTCTGCGGGAAAGACGTTGTCTTTCAGCGGGCGCGCGCTTATAATATATACATTATATATAATAATGCAGGTGATCGCATGTATCTGGCATACGCCGCAGCCTCGGCCGTCTTTGCCGGGCTGACCGCGGTTCTCGCCAAAATCGGCGTCAAGGATATGGATTCCACCCTCGCCACGGCGGTGCGCACGACCGTTGTGCTCGTCGCCGCCTGGGCGATTGTATTCGCACAGAAAAAACAGCGGGAACTGCGGCGCCTTAAGCCGCGCACCCTGGTCTTTCTCGCACTGTCCGGGCTGGCCACCGGCGCGTCCTGGCTCTGCTTTTACAGAGCCCTGCAGATTGGGCCGGCCAGCGTTGTGGTGCCGGTGGACAAGCTCAGTATCCTCGTCACGGTCGCGTTCGGCTGCCTTTTGTTTCACGAACGGCTGGAACGCCGCGCCTGGCTGGGACTCTGCCTCATCACTGTCGGCACAGTCGCAATGGCGGCGCTGTGAGCCCGAAACGCCTTGCTTTTTTCATTTAGAAGTGGTAAAATATTCAGAAGGCCGTACATGTTCTCATGGCGGTCTGGGTATAGTAAAATAACAGACAAATGTCATAAAGGAGTCTTTTATTATGAGCGACGCATGCACACATGATTGTTCCACCTGTTCCGCAAACTGCGACAGCCGTGAAAACGGCCCGAAGAGCTTTCTGGAAAAACCTCACGCGCTCAGCAGCGTGAAAAAGGTGATCGGTATCGTCAGCGGCAAAGGCGGGGTCGGCAAGTCCCTCGTGACCTCCCTGCTCGCCGTGCTCATGCAGCGGGAGGGCTACCACGCCGGCATTCTTGACGCCGACCTGACCGGACCGTCGATCCCGCGCGCATTCGGGCTCAAATCCAGGGCCGAGATGACGGAACAGGGCCTGTACCCGGTACGCAGTACGACGGGCATCGACATTATGTCCCTCAACCTGCTGACCGAGGACGAAACCGACCCCGTAGTCTGGCGCGGACCCGTGATCTCCGGCTTTGTCAAACAGTTCTGGACCGACGTGATCTGGGACAATATCGACTTTCTGTTCGTCGACATGCCGCCGGGAACGGGCGACGTGCCGCTGACTATTTTCCAGTCGCTGCCGGTGGACGGCATCGTCGTCGTCACCTCGCCGCAGGACCTTGTGTCCATGATCGTGTCTAAGGCGCTTAAAATGGCGAATATGATGCACATCCCCGTGCTCGCCATTGTGGAAAATATGAGCAGCGTCAAATGTCCCGACTGCGGCAAGGAAATCCCCATTTTCGGCGAGAGCAAGCTCAGCGCGCTTGCGGAGAAATTCGGAATTGAACACACGGCGCGCATTCCCATCGACCCGAAAATCGCCGCGGCGGTTGACAGCGGCAAGATTGAGACGATCGAATGCGAGCAGCTGCGCGACACAGCCGGGCTGCTGGGTAGCCTGCTGGACAGCTGAGTACGTTGCAAAGCGGCTTTGTTCAAAAGCCGCTTTTTTCTTTGCGCCGGGGCCGAACCGGACGTCCGCTGTTCGCCTTTACGGCGGGCCGGCGGATCGAAGACGCGATCGCACAGGTCAGGGTCCGCGCGCAAAGGCCGGGAAGAGAGAGTACATATTTATGAACAAAGTCATCGGGGTGTTCGCCCACGTAGACGCGGGCAAGACCACCCTCTCAGAACAGCTCCTATACCGCGCCGGCGCGCTGCGGACGCCGGGACGGGTGGATGAAAAAACGTCTGTGCTGGACGCGGCGGAAGTGGAACGGCAGCGCGGAATCACCGTTTTTTCCGGACAGGCGCGCTTTACATTCGGCGAAAGTACATATTACCTGCTCGACACGCCGGGACATACGGACTTTTCGGCGGAGATGGAGCGGGCGCTGCGCATCATCGACTTTGCCGTGCTCGTCGTAAGCTGCGCGGAGGGGATCCAGGCGCATACCGAAACCATATGGCGTATGCTGCGCGGCGCGGGCGCGCCCGTCTTTGTATTCCTGAACAAGACGGATCGGGCGGGCGCGGACCCGGACCGCGTGTACGCCGAGCTGCGCAAGCGGTTCTCCCCGGATATTGTGGATATGGACGCGGGGTTTACGCCCGAAGTGCTGACGGCGCTCGCCGAGCGGGACGACGCGTTTTTGGAAACCTATCTCGACGGCGCGCCGGACGAAGCCGCGGCGCAGGCCGCCGCGCGGCGGCTGGTCTGCAAAGGGCGGCTGTTCCCCTGCCTGCGGGGCGCGGCCCTGCGCGGCGAGGGCGTGGATAAACTGCTGCAGGCGCTCGACCGGCTGAGTGAAACGCGCTACGACATAAACGCTCCATTCGGCGGGACGGTTTACCGCGCCGCGCATGACGGGAAGGGGAACCGCGTCGTTTTTTTCAAAGCGCTGTGCGGCGCGGTACGCGTACGCGACAGTCTCGGCGGCGAGAAGATACAGGAACTGCGCCTCTACCAGGCAGACAGGTACGAACAGGTGCCGCGCATTGAGGCGGGCATGCTGTGCGGCGCCGTGGGGCTGGACGGGGTGCGGCCGGGCGCCGGTATCGGGCCGCGGGGGCAAAGCATAACCTGCGAGAGCACGCCGGCGCTGACGTTCGGCGTAACGGCGGAAAACGCCGACTTGTACGCGCTGTATGAAGCGCTGCAAACCCTGGAAAACGAGGACCCCGCGCTCGGCGTGACGCGCGCGGACGGCAGGCTGCGCATCCAGTGCATGGGTCCGGTACAGACTGAGATCCTCCAGCAGGCCATTTGGGAACGGTTCGGTATCCGCGCCGAGTTCGGCGACTGCCGCGTATCCTACCGCGAGACAATCGCCGCCCCGATAATCGGTTACGGGCACTACGAGCCGCTGCGCCATTACGCCGAGGTGCATCTGCTGCTCGAACCGGGCGCACGCGGCAGCGGGATTACGTTCGACTCCGCCCTTTCCACCGACGCGCTTGACCAGAGCATTCAGCGGCAGATTGAGCAGGTTGTGCTGGAACACGACCATCGCGGCGTGCTTACGGGCGCGCGGCTGACCGATGTGCGCGTTACCCTGCTCTACGGCAAAAACCATCTCAAGCACACAAGCGGCGGCGATTTCCGCGAAGCGGTGCGGCGGGCGGTGCGCCAGGGGCTGGAGCAGGCCGAATGCCTGCTGCTCGAACCCGTGTACGACTTTCGGGCCGATCTGCCCGCGGCAAACCTGGGCCGGTTGATGGCGGATATACAGAAATTCTCAGGTACGTTTTCCCCGCCCATATCCGAGGGGGAACGCGCCGTGCTGACAGGCCGGGCGCCCGTGTCTGAGCTGATGCGCTACCAGAGCGAGGTGCAGGCCTATACCCGCGGCGCGGGCTATATATCGCTGCGCTTCGGCGGGTACGAGCCCTGCCATGACGCGGACGCCGTGATCGGCGCTTCAGGCTATGCGCGCGCGGCGGATTCCGAGAACCCGTCCGAATCCATTTTCTGCGCGCACGGCGCGGGGTTCGCCGTGCAGTGGTTCGATATTCACAAGTTCATTCCGCCCTATAAACAGATACCGGCTACCCTGTATACAAAGGAGGATAAGACGATATGATTCGAGAAATGCGCGCACAGGACAGAGAGACGTTTTTGACGCTGGTACGGGAGTTTTACGCATCTCCCGCTGTTCTGCACGCCGTACCGGAGGAGAATTTTGCGCGGACGTTTGCGCAGATCGTTTCGGGGTCGCCCTACGCGAAAGGGTACATATTGGAAACGGACGGCGGACCGGCTGGCTACGCCCTGCTCGCCCTGACCTATTCCAACGAAGTGGGCGGGCTGGCCGTTTGGATTGAGGAGGTATATATCCGCGAAGCGTTCCGCGGCCAGGGACTGGGCGCGCAGTTTTTTGCATGGCTGTTCGACGCGTATCAGGGCAGAGCGAAACGGTTTCGGCTCGAGCTCACGCCGGAAAACGAGGGCGCGGCGCGGTTATATGCCCGGCTTGGCTTTACGCCGCTCGATTACCGGCAGATGATTCTGGACGCGGACTGAGCATTCGCGCAGTTTCGCGCCCGCCCGCGCCGGCGCACGGGCTTTTTCGCGCGCTGGCACGGCTTGTTCGGCTGCACGGCCGCATAGCGCGGCGCCTGTGCGAGGCGCGCCGTCCCGCGCCCGGCCCGTACGCCGGCTTTGTTCCGTGCGGGCTGCGGTACGAATGCGGCTGCAGACGCATATTCCGCATTCGGCGGTTCCCGCGCCGGGTACGCTGGCTGCGATTGCCGCGGCCGCCGCAAACCCGTTCCCGCGCCTCTTAGCGGCGCGCGGCGCCTGGGCGCGGCCGGGTTCTTCGCGGCCGGATTTGATCTGCCAGCCGCAGCCGGGCTGCGGCTGGTTTTTAGGACCGGCTGGGTCGGATCCCTCGCGGCGGCCGGGGTCGGCCGGTTCTTTCCGGCTTTTGTTGCGGACGCAGGCGCGGTTTTTCGGGAATCGCCGCGCGGCGTTCGGACATGGACCGCCGCGGCGGACAAAAATTCGACGGCCGGATTCCAAACAAATGTTGGCCGGGCGGGCACTGTGATAAAATTTTATTCAAAGAACGCTTAAATCTGCCATAATGTTTAAAAATTCAAAAATCAAGAAAAAATATCCTTTTAAAGGCTTGACGGCTCTTAAAAAATTTTTTACAATAATATTAACGATTTGCAAACACAAAGAGATTTATGCAAATTGAATTATATGACAGGAGGATAGCATCATGGAAAATAATGTTCAACAGCCTCAGTATCAGCCGCCCGTAGCGCCGGAGCAGAAGCCCTCGAACGGGCTTGCCATCGCGTCGCTCGTATTGGGCATACTGTCCATCATTATGGTCTTTGTATATGCCTGGGTGGGCATTATTTGCGCCATTGTCGGTATTGTGCTCGCTGTTGTCGCCAAGAAGCAGAATCCGAGCGGCCTTGCCACCGCCGGCCTGGTTCTGTCGATAATCGCGCTTGCAATCTGCATTATCGCGATCATCGCCGTCATCGCCTGCGCAGGCGCGCTCCTGGGTACGCTGGGCAGCATGTAGCATGGCTTAACATTCGCGCGTACTTAATATACAGGCAGGCGTATTCAGCCTGCCTGTATTTCTGTTTTTTTGAGGTGACTTATGTATCCTGCCATACAACTCGGCGGCGTTACGATCAGCGTCTATGCGCTGCTGATCGTCGCCGGGATCGCCGCCGGCTGCATTGCAATGCGCCCGTTTGCCGCGTCGTTTGGCATTGAGAAGGAGGACGCGCTGTACGCGACGCTGTTCGGCGCCATCGGCGCCGCGCTCTGCGGCAAGCTTGCATATGTCCTGGTCTCCCTGCCCGGCGCAAAAGATCTAAGCATGGAAACGCTGGCGGAGTTCTTCCAACATGGATATGTTTACTACGGCGGCCTTGCGGGCGCCGTACTCGGCGTTTGGATATACTGCCGCGCGTTCAGACTCGCATTTCTTCCGCATCTGGACGGGACGGTCGTCGCCCTGCCGCTGATACATGCATTCGGGCGTGTCGGCTGCTTTTTTGCCGGATGCTGCTACGGCGTGCGCTATGACGGGCCGCTGGCCGTGACCTTCCGGAACAGTCCCGTCGCGCCGAACGGCGTGGGCCTGTTCCCGGTTCAGCTGCTGGAGGCCGCGCTCAACCTCGGCCTGTTCGCCTGTTTCTGCGCCGTGTTCCGCAGCCGGGACCGGGCCGGGCGCGTTTCGTGTACGGGGCTCTATCTCTGCGCCTATGCCGTTATACGATTTTTTGTGGAATTCCTGCGCGGAGATACGGCGCGCGGACTGTGGCTT
>USJY01000012.1 GCA_900555065.1 uncultured Eubacteriales bacterium | reverse complement strand
ACAACGTACTTCGGCAGCGTCTCGCCGTCGTACTCCCAGCCGTTTACCACGTCCTCGCTGTAGAGCGTGCCGTTCCAGACGCTCTCGGTGCGGGAGGAATTACCATAGCTGGACTCGCCCTCGCAATCCAGTACGGCGGTGGCTGTCGGCTCCCCGGCGTCGCCGTTCAGGCGCAGGTCGATCTCCACCTGCGCAGGCTGCATCCACGGCGGGGCGTCCACCTGCACCTCCACAGGGTAGCAGGTCAGGGTCAGGCGGTACTGCTTATTGCCGACCCGCTGCACGGAATACCCAAAGTCCAGGCTGCTGCCCACCGCGCCCCAGATAATCTGCGGCTCGGTCATCTCGTCGTTGAAATCCACGGTCCCCAGCGTCTCGTTGGTGGTCACGCCGTCAGCCGTCCACTGCACGCTCAATTCATAGGTGCTGCCCACCGTAAAAACGATACCGTCCGCTGCAAAGCTGCCGTCGGGCGCGGCGGTCATTTCGTACAGCTGCGTATCGTCCCCGCAGCGCACAGCCAGCCGGGCCGTCGCACCGTCGCGGGTCGTGCGCGGCGTGACCTGCACCTGCACGGGCATCCAGCTTTTATCGGCGTCCCGGTGCAGCTTGTCCACCGGCAGCCAGCGCCAGTCCAGAACCGTGGCCTCGCCCATCCGGACGGCGTCCTGCAATTCCGAAATCTGCGCCGACAGCTCCGCCTGCTGGGCGGCGTAGCTGGACTGGATGGCCGCATAGTTCTGGTTCAGCGCGCTGATCTGCCGCTCATATTGCAGCGCCACGCCCGCCAGCAGCCCGGCCAGTACGATGAACGCCGCGCCCCCGGCACAGCCCCACAAGCGGCGGCGGCGCTTTTCCTCGGCATCGCGGGCGGCCAGCAGGTCCCGCAGCGCGTCCAACGTCACGGCGGGCACGGCGGGGGCGGCGTTCTCCGCGCCCAGCAGTGCGTCCACGCCGATGCCCAGCGCCGCAGCCAGCGCCTGCAGATTGTCCAGCCCGGGCAGGGCGGTATCCTTCTCCCATTTGCCCAGCGCCTGGCGGCTGACGCCGATTTTTTCAGCCAGTGCCTCCTGGCTCAGCCCCTGCACCCTGCGCGCATTCTGGATATTCTGCCCCAGTGTCATACGCTCGCCCTCTTTCCTCTTTTTTCTGACATGATTCTACCACAGAACGTGGTAAAATACCAGCAAGTTAAGCTGACAAAGCGGTAACGGCAGGTTGCACTGCCGGGAAAGGACGCAAAATCATGTGCGGAATCGCAGGCTTTATCGCGGGGCACGGCGCAGCGAACGCGGCGGCGCTGGCCCCCATGCTGGCGCGCATTGCCCACCGCGGCCCCGACGGGCAGGGCAGCTTTGTGGAGGGGCCCGCGGCGCTCGGCCACTGCCGTCTGGCCATCATCGACTTAGAGGGCGGCGCACAGCCGCTGTACAGTGAGGATAAAAACTTAGTCGTCGTTTTCAACGGCGAAATCTACAACTACCGTGCGCTGACCGCCGAGCTGACGGCGCTGGGCCACACCTTTGCCACCCGCACCGACACCGAGGTCCTGCTGCACGGGTGGGAGCAGTGGGGCCGCGAGCTGCTGCCCCGGCTGCGCGGGATGTTCGCGTTTGCGCTGTGGGACCGCCGCGCCGGGGTGCTGTTCTGTGCGCGGGATATGTTCGGCATCAAGCCGCTGTACTACTGCCGCTGCGCCGACGGCACGCTGCTTTTCGCCAGCGAGATCAAGGCGTTTTTAGACCACCCGTCGTTTGCCAAGCGGCTCAACACCGCGCAGCTGCCGCTCTACCTGTCCTGCCAGTATTCCCCGGGGCGGGATACGTTTTTTACAGGCGTGCAGAAGCTGCTGCCCGGACATTTTCTCGAGTTCTCCGACGGCATCGTCCGCACGACGCGGTGGGTGCAGCCTGCCTTCCTGCCCGGCGACGCGCCGGTCTCCCCTGCCGAGATCGAAGAAGTCCTGCGCGGCAGTGCGGCGGCGCACAAGGTCGCCGACGTCGAGGTCGCGGGGTTCCTGTCGGGCGGCGTGGACTCGGCCTACCTGACCGCGCTGGCCCGCCCCGCGCGCACCTACACGATCAGCTACGCCGAGCCGAAGTACGACGAGTCCTTCCACGCCCGGGCGCTGGCGCGCAGCCTCGGCGTGCGCAACCGCGTGCGGCGCATCAGCCCCGGCGAGTTCTGGGACGCCGTGCCCGCCGTACAGTACCACATGGACGAGCCGCTGGCTGACGCTGCCGCCGTGGCGCTCTACTTTTTGAACCGCGAAGCTGCGAAGGACGTCAAGGTCGTGCTCTCGGGCGAGGGCGCGGACGAGCTGTTCGGCGGGTACAACATCTACCGCGACCCCTTCACGGCGCGGTGGTATGACCGCCTGCCGCCCTGGCTGCGGGCCGGGCTGGGGGCGGCGGCGGCGCTGCTGCCGCCCGCGCGCGGGGTGAACTTTCTCGTGCGGCGCGGCATGAGCCTGGAGGAGCGGTATTTCGGCCCCACGGCCCTGTTCAATGAGCGCGAGAAGCGCCGCCTGCTGGCGGATTACGCCGGGGACGGCGACCCGATGTTTTTGACCGAGGCCATCTGGGACGCCACCGAGGGACTGGACCCCGTGACCCGGATGCAGCAGGTGGATTTAAATTTGTGGCTGGCCGGGGACATCCTGCTCAAGGCCGACAAGATGAGCATGGCGCACAGTTTGGAGCTGCGGGTGCCGTTTCTGGACCGGGAGGTCTGGGCGCTGGCCGCCGCACTGCCCGCTGCCGCCAAGGCCGACGCGCGCACGACGAAAATTGCCCTGCGCCAGGCCGCGGCACGCACGCTGCCCGCCGCCAGCGCCGCGCGCAAAAAGCTCGGCTTTCCTGTGCCGGTGCGGGACTGGCTGCGGCAGGAGCCCTACACCAGCCGGGTGCGGGCCGTGTTCAGCCGCCCGGCAGCGGCGGAGTTCTTTGACCCGCGCGCGCTGCATAGTATGTTGAACCAGCACCTGCACGGCGGCGACTGCTGGCGGCAGATCTGGTGCGTATACAGCTTTTTGATCTGGTATGAGCAATTTTTTGGAGCGTGATGCTGAATGGACCTGCGGCGGCTTACCCAAAACACCGGCTGTCGGCTTCTGCGCGGCGATGCCCTGACCGAAATCACGTCCGTCTGCTGTGACTCCCGCTGTGCCGGGCCGGGGGCGCTGTTCGTCTGTCTGCCCGGGCGGCACGCCGACGGCCACGACTTTGCGGCGCAGGCCGTCGCTGCCGGGGCCGCGGCGGTGCTCTGCACCCATGATGTGCCCGGTCTGCCCGCCGGGTGTGCCGTGCTGCTGGCGGGCGACCCGCGGCGGGCCATGGCGGCGCTGGCCGCGCGGCTCTACGGCGAACCGGCCCGCGCCATGACGATGATCGGCGTGACCGGCACGAAGGGCAAGACGACGACGGCCCACCTGCTGGCAGCCGTTTTGCAGGCCGACGGGCGGCGGGTCGGGCTGGTGGGCACCAACGGCGTCTGCTGGCCCGGGCATCGGCATGATTTGAACCATACAACGCCGGAAAGCTGCGATCTGCAGCTGCTTTTGCGCCGCATGGCCGACGACGGCTGCGACACCTGCGTCATGGAGGTTTCGAGCCTCGGGCTGAAATTTGACCGCGCGGCGGAGATCGAATTTGCGGTGGGGGTGTTCACGAACCTGTCGCCCGACCACATCGGCCCCGACGAACACGCGGATTTTGCGGAGTATCTGTTCTGGAAGCGGGCGCTGTTCCGCCGCTGCCGCGTGGGAGTTTTCAACAATGATGACCCGCATGTGGGGAAAATTATGCAGGGTCTCCCCTGCCGCGCCGTGACCTACGGCATCGGCTGCCCGGCGGATGTACGCGCCGACGCCGATTTTGCGCTGACCCGCGCGGGCGGGCGGCTGGGCGCGGCGTTTACCGTGGACGGCGCACGGTACGCCGTGGGCATGCCCGGGGCGTTCAGCGTGTACAACGCGCTGGCCGCGCTGACGGCGGCGCGGGACGCGGCGGAGGGCCCGTCCCTCATACGCGCGGCGACCGCTATTCCGGCCGTCGCCTTCATGTTCGACGGCTGGATTGTCGCCACCTCAATCTGTGCGGAAATCAAATCCTCAAAAAAGGCGCTGCCGCTTGCCCTTGCCGTCGCGCCCGTCTGTATTCTCATCGTATACGCCCTGTACTTCATAGGCGCGGGCCTGTACCTAGGCCCGGACACGATGATCGCACAGGGGGACGGCTATATTTACGCGGCGGCGGCCCGCGCGCTCGGCAGCCGCGGCGGCGCCGTCATCCTGGCGCTGATTATCGCCGCCATCCTGGGCACGGTCAACGGCTACGTCACAGGCGCGGTACGCATGCCCTACTCCCTCGCCAAATCCGGATTTTTCCCCGGCCGTACCCGCCTTAAACGGATCTGTAAACGCACGGATACGCCCCTTCCCTCCGCTTGTTTCGCCTGCGCATGCGCTCTGCTTATGCTCGGCGTCCATTACCTGATCCTGCGCTTCCAACTGCTGCCGGGATACGACGTTTCCGAAATCGCCGTTGCGGTCAGCTACCTTTTGTACAGCGTCCTCTACGTCCGCGTGATCGCCCTGCACCGCAAAGGCGAAATCCGCGGCGTGTTCCACGGGCTCGTGTTCCCCCTGCTCGCCCTGGCCGGCGCGGCCATCGTCGTGCTCGGGGCCGTGCAGAGCAATATGTTCTGGCTCAATCTCGCCGTCTGCGCCGCCGTATTCGGAGTCGGTTTTCTCTACTGCCAGCGTACGCGGCGCCGCGGTCCCGGATAGTCGTGCCGGGCCGCCGTTCATGATTTCATGGGTTATATCTTGACTTTTTCAATACAGGGACATAGAATATGGATAGACTGGATAATCAATTTCATTTCATACGGAGGAATATTCCCATGACAAGAGAATTTTATGAAGAAGTACGCGCGAAAGCCCTCCCCTATTATGAGAAGGCGCACATTGCCCTGACGGACAAGGAAAAGGAAGGGCTGGAGATCGTCGACTTCGGCATGCAGGACAACTTCTACAACCTCGGCATCTGCATTATTACATACGTGAACAACGAGCGCTATTGCGGCAAGGAAATGATGCTCTTCCCGCACCAGACCTGCGCGGAGCACTGGCATCCCCCGGTCGATACCGGCAAGCAGGAGACGTTCCGCTGCCGTTACGGCACGGTGTATGTGTACGTGGACGGCGAGCCTACGCCCAACCCCAAGGTACAGCCGCCCGAAAAGGACAGGGACTATTTCACTGTATTCCATGAAATCGTCCTGCAGCCCGGCGATATGTTCACCATGAAGCCGAACACGAAGCACTGGTTCCAGGCAGGTCCTGAAGGCGCGATTGTGAGCGAGTTCAGCTCCCAGAGCAACGACGACACCGATGTTTTCACCGACCCGCGTATCGACCGTACGTTCAAGGTTGAATAAGGGGCCGGAAAATGATTGTTGGAATGAACGACGTGCTCCATCCCGCGCGCGAGGGAAAATACGCCGTCGGCATGTTCAACGCCGTCACGTCGGATATGGTCCGCGGCGTTGTGGAAGCGGCGGAAGAACTGCGCGCGCCCATCATGCTGAGCACCTGTGAAGTTTTCCTGCGCTACTGGCCCATGGAAGAGCTGGCGTACTACTTTCAGTTTATTGCAAAACGGGCGGACGTACCCGTCTGCATGCACTTTGACCATGGCAAGACGGAGCAGGCGTGCCTGCGCGCGCTCGAGCTCGGCTTCACTTCGATTATGTACGACGCTTCCGCCCTCCCCTTTGAGGAAAATCTCAGACGCGTAAAGGAAATGGCGTACAAAGCGCATTCCGTCGGCGTGCAGATCGAGGCGGAGCTGGGCCGCGTCGGCGACAATGAAGGCTCGGCCGAGGGCGCCGAAGTTCTCGACGTACCGGAAAACTACTACACCGACCCGGAGCAGGCCCGCGCCTTTGTCGCTGAGACGGGCGTGGACGCGCTCGCCATCGCAGTCGGAAACGCGCACGGCGCGTATAAGTTCCCGCCCAAGCTCGACTTTGACCGCATCGACGCGCTCGCCGCAGTCGTACCCGTTCCTCTTGTGCTGCACGGCGGGTCGGGAATCGGGGACGACGACTTCCGGACCGCTATCCGCAAGGGGATTGCAAAGGTGAACATATTTACCGACCTCAGCGTCGCCGGCGGCCGGGCGGCGGCCGCCGCCTATTCCGAGGGCAAGGGACTGGCCGATATGGTGCTGCCGACGGTGGATGCCGTCAAACATGCGGCGGCTGCAAAAATCCGGCTGTTCGGTACGGCCGGCAGGGCCTGAAAGGAGCGCGCGTATGGACTATGCACACGAGCGCCGCTATATCGGCAACGACGCGCAGCTATTCTCCGTAAAGGAGTATACGCTCACCCAAGGCAAGGCGCGCGGTGTGCGCGCCGTCGACGTATCAACCGCCGCAGGGCTGGACTACACCGTTTTGCCCGACCGGTGTATGGACATTCACCAGGTCCGCTTCCATGGGAAAAACGCGTGCCTGCTCACACCGACCGGGATTGTCGCGCCCGCCTACTACGACGATGCGGGCGAGGGCCTGCTCAAAAGCTTCACGGGCGGCTTTCTCACGACCTGCGGATTTGAGAACATCGGCAAACCGAGCGATTGCGACGGCGTGCCGCTGGGCATGCACGGAAGCCTGTCGCAGACGCCGGCGGAACGTCTGAGCGTCGGCGTGGAGGAGGGCGGCGGACGGCCCATGGTCGTGCTCTCCGGTACGGTGCGCAGCGCGCGGTTTTTTGGGCATAACCTGACCTTGAAACGCACCATCCTCAGCGCATACGACGAAGCGGGCTTTTTTATCCGCGACGAGATCACGAACCGCGGTTTTCAAACTGCGCCCTTTATGCTCCTGTACCACTTCAACATCGGTTATCCGCTGCTGAGCGAGCAGGCGCGTATGGTGATCCCCTCTGTTTCCGTCCGCGGCCGCGACGCGTACGCGCAGGAGCGGATCGGGTCGTGGGACGAGCTCACGCCGCCGCAGGCGGGCTGTGCGGAGGTCTGCTACTATCACGACGTGCAGGCCGATGAGGACGGTATTGCAGCGGTTGGCGTAGTCAACCCGCAGCTCGGTCAAAAGCTGCAAATCCGGTTTGACAAAAAGGTGCTGGACCATTTCGTCGAATGGAAGATGATGGGCGAGGGCGACTATGCGCTGGGTCTTGAGCCGGGCAATGCCACCATAGACGGCTATGCGCAGGCAAAACGGGACGGCACGCTTAAAACCCTGGCTCCGGGCAAGACTATTGTGAGTACGATCCAGGTATCCTTTGAAACGCTTCGGCAATAGACATATCCGTAAAAAGGCCACTATGGGCACCCTCCGTAAGGAAGGTCCCATGGTGACCTTTTGTATGCAAGCTGAATCTTGATTTTTTGAAACGGCATAGCCTATATAGCTATGCCGTTTTTGCTTTGCCGCGCTCCGTTCTGCCACGGTTTGGCTTCATCCGATACCGCGGATAAAACCTGCCGCAAAGCATTACAGAAAATTAAGCAGGAACTGATACAGCAAGGAATCAGACAGAATAAAAACAAAAAACCGATGCGATCAGAAAATTCACATCGGGGGCTATCTTTATACCTAAAATCCACACATTCGACTTACAAGATGTATTTACCTAAAAATGTGACGACAATTAAAATCATGCTTTTCGGGTAAAATACTACAAACAATTTATCCGGAGGTAAATGCAATGAAAGGACGAATTTTAACAGAAAAAACGATTGCAGATTTCTCTGCATATCTCAAAAGCGAAGAAAAAAGCAACAATACCGTAGAAAAGTATCTGCGGGATGTGCGTGCGTTCGCGGTATATCAAAACGGTGCCGAGGTAACGAAGGAAACGGTTATCGCTTACAAAGGAAAACTGCTTTCCGATAGTTACGCCGCAAGGAGCATCAATTCCATGCTGGCTTCCCTCAACAGCCTGTTCTCATTTTTGAATTGGATTGACTGCCGAGTGAAGTCTGTGAAATTCCAACGACGCGTTTACTGTCCCGAAAATACGGCGCTGACAAAAGCAGAATATATGCGGCTCGTGAACACCGCAAAGCAGAAAGGCAACGAACGGCTGAATCTCGTTTTACAGACGCTATGCGGTACGGGTATCCGTGTGAGCGAGCTGCAATATATCACTGTTGAAGCTGTAAAAAACGGAGAAGCGGTTGTTTCCCTCAAAGGCAAAACACGAACGGTATTTATTATCCGTGAACTGCGGCAGAAGCTGCTCCGCTATGCGAAGTCGCAGAAAATATGCTCGGGCGCTATATTCATCACTCGAAGCGGCAAACCGATGAGCCGCACGAATATATGGCGGGAAATGAAAAGGCTTTGCGAGCAGGCAGACGTGAATCCGCAGAAGGTGTTTCCCCACAATTTACGCCATCTGTTCGCCCGCACTTTTTACGGCATTGAAAAGGATATTGCCAAGCTCGCCGACATTCTCGGTCACAGCAGTATCAACACCACCCGCATTTATATTATGGATACCGGCAATGAACACCGGCAGCGTATGGAAAATATGCGGCTGATCGTATAGAAAAACCGCCACAAAAATGGCGGTCATGACATAATCCACATTATGTTGCACAGGCTCTGCCGGTCGGCCAAAGCCACTCAACAATACATAATAATATATATCATAAATTCAACGATATTGCAAGATGTTTAAAGCGGAAAGTGTGATTGATAAGATCATTGTCGATTTCATACAGCACAAATAAGCCTTTTCAAGCAAAGAAAACGAAAAGACTTGATTTGTTATACACTTTTTTCTGTTGCTGGCGCTCACAGTTTGGCTGTGGGCGCTTTTTGCAGTTTGTTGTACAACATAATGTGGATTATGTTGCACAACAGCCAGGAAAACAGAATTTATGAAATTTAGGAGGAATAAGAATGTGTATCACTAAAAAGCGCTTGTTAAGCCTACTGTTGACTTTATACATGGTAATCGGTTTAATGCCTTCCACGATATTTGCAAGTGGATCGGCGAAAGAAACTGCGGTTGCGGTGCCATCGGAAGCTCTGGTCATTGAAAACGGAGTGTACTACGGTATTTCCAAGAGCTGGTTTGAATCGTACAATCCTAATGGAGAAAAGCTGTCTTTTTCAGTCGAAATTCCAAACAGCGTAACCACTATTTGTAAAGATGGATTCAGAGACAGCTGGTCAAATGAAAAACAGCAAAAAGGGTGTATCACGAATTATAATTATGCCGGCGACAAAACATATACGGATAAATATACTATTGTAGACATTGATTTTACAAATGCCGAAAATCTATTGACAATAGGCGAACAGGCGGCTATGGGATGCCCTGTAGAGGGTGTGTTGGATTTATCCGGCACAAAGGTTGAAACAATAGGAAAGAATGCATTTAAAGAATGCACGGGAATTATCGGCGTCATTCTTCCGCCAACCTTAAAGAGTATAGGAAGCACAAGCAGCGGAAGTGTCTTTTATGGCTGTTCCGGCATGCAGTTTGTGCGGACTGCCGGAAAAAATCCCGAAGCGGTCTTTGAACTTCCCGATCATCTGGAAGTGATAGGAAATCAGAGCTTTTACAAATGTACCGGATTACCGGCAGACACAGCCATAACAATCCCGGCTTCTGTTACTTATGTAGGAAGCGAAGTATTCAACTATACCCCGTCCATTACCACGATTGTTGTAAAAACAAATGACGCAAGTAATTATCATGGCAAAGCATTTTCTGACAGTACCAATAAATATGGGATAGGATACCGTTTGACCGTTTTCAATAATTCTGCTGCAAAAAAGACATTTACGCCAAGTGGATTGACCTCGTATAAGAATTCGCTGACTTATGAATTTACACTACATTACGGAGACAGCGAAGATGCCGTAACGGAATCAAAACTTTATGGGCAGTCTGTCAACGTCTGCAAAAATGCTGACGGATCATGGGCGATAAACGAGGATTATCAGATCCCGGAAGCGCCATCCGAAAACGCGCCTGTGGGCTATGCTGGCGGCTGGGAATATAACGGAAACATCCTGACAGCCAAAACAGTTTTGAAACCAGACGGTGATGATCTATATTTGGACATTGGTTTTGTTTTGCAGAATCCAACTATTGAATTTATTGTGGACGGAAACGCAATTGAAACTGAAAATACATATCCCAAACTCATTTTGTCCAATGACAGGGAGCACACGATCGGCGTTCATGTCACCCACCCCATTGAAACAGCCGAAGATGCAGATGTGCGTGTGAAATTTGAGTATGCGTGGACTGATGTATGGGAAGGCGGCAGTGAAGGCCCACGTATGCAAGAGTCCGGCTTCGGAAGATATAATTTATGGGATAATCCCAATGTAACAAATACCATCCCGATCAACGGACCGGAACATGAGAGAACATCCGCCGGAAATTATTCCGGTGAAGATTACGGCGATGGGTATTATCTGCTGGAAGTATACGGGTATTATATACCTAAGACAGGCGGACAATGGAAGCTTTTTTATAAATCGGCAAGCACCGTCATCGGCTCCGATCCCGAAAGGACGGTAAACACAGCATATATGTTTGATATTATTACATCTGCTCCGGCAGAAATTCCTGCGGTTTCTATTGAGGATATTACTGTTGAATACGGATATGACAATGCAGGTTTTACAGCTGCGGTTAACGAGCAGGAGGGATATACTTATGCATATCAATGGTATGCGGCAGATGGTGAAGGACAGTCAAAAGATGGGCGCAAAATCGAAGGGGCAATAGATAAAAACTATTCTATTCCTACCGGAAAAGATGCAGGAAATTATTATTACTATCTTGAAATCACTGCGAAAAAGACGGATAACGGCGATACCGTTACTATTGCAGTGCCGGTTAAGATGACCGTTACTCCCAAAATTATAACGGTAGTGCCGAACGAAGGTCAAAAGAGATATTTTGGTCAGCAGGATCCAGTTTTCGAATATACTCTTTCTGAAGATTGTGACGCAGCGATAACTGGTTCGCTCCAAAGAGAACCGGGCGAAGAAATTGGAAGCTATGCTTTTACAATGGGAACCATAGCCACCGACAATCCGAATTACGAGTTGAAATTTACAGAAGAGACCTTTACTTTTACCATTCAGGAATATAAGGCGGAAGCAATCTTCTCTCCGGAACAGCCTGATGGAGATGACGGCTGGTATTCCTCAAACATAACCGTTACTCCTCCGGAGGGTCATTCGATTAGTATTGACGGCGGAAAGACATGGAGTACGGAGCGAATTGTTTTTGATGAATACGACGGTGATTTTGAATACCTGTTACGCTCCGACAAAGAAGATGATACAAAGGGCGCTGTAGCCCGCAATACAAAGCATCTGAAGATTGACACCACCGTTCCGCTCATCGGTGGAATTGAAGACGGGAAAACATATTGCTTGGAAACAAAATTTCAAGCCACAGATAAAAACCTGAAAAATGTAACGGTAAACGGTCAGACTGTATCGCTTAATGATGGTTTCTATATTTTGGCTGCTGGCAAATACGACATCATCGCTTCCGATTTTGCCGGAAACAGTATCACAGTATCTGTGACAGTCAATGCCGAGCATACTTTTGGTGATTGGAATGTAACAAAGGATGAGACAGCGACTGAAAAGGGCGTAAAAGAGCGTATCTGTTCCGTATGCGGCTATAAGGAAACAGCCGATGTCCCTGCAATGGGCGTTCCTGAAGAACCATCTACTCCGGAAAGTCCTGATAATCCCGGCGATACGAATGCCCCTCGAACTGGCGATAGCAGCAATATTGCGCTATGGATTGCTTTAATGTTTGTTTCCGGGACTTTGCTTGTTATTGCAGGAGCTTATGAAAAGAAAACGCGTGTGAAATAATCGGTATAAATCGTGATGCGGCAGCGAAAATATCGCTGCCGCATCTTACACAACTCGCAGAAAGCAAAAGCGCTTAGGGCCGAATGTCCCTAAGCGCTTTTGCTTTTTATGGTATCCAGAGCAGTGTCTTGTTTATTTTTTGCCGCTTCCAAATCCCCAAAATCCCCCAAGTCGGTCAGTTGAACTTCCGAAGCGTCCACTTTGGCGTCCGGATTTTCCTGCCGGCCCCGGATGGTGGCGGGAATTTCTCCGTCCAGCTGTCCGCGGACACTCTGCGCCCGGAGCAGGCAGACCTGTTCCAACGTATCCACTGCCTGCTGATGGTCTTCAAAGGAGCAAAACGCAGTCGGATCCTTTTGGACATAGGGAGCAATCCGCTTTTCCGCCTGTCGGAGGGTGACTTCAAACCGTCCGCTTTCAAAGTACTTCGATAGGAGTTCGTCGAAATAGGCGTGATAGCGGGTTAAGTATTCGTCGTGTTTCATAACGTTGTGGTACAGCGGCCGGTTCAGCATAACCTTGCCTTCCGCCGGGGTGTTAATCGGGTAGTTGATGAGGATATCGGCGTCCTTTATAGGGTTCGTCATCCCCAGGGCGTAGGTGCCGAAGGCCAGGTTGTAATCCCAGGGCAGGATGCTGAGAACTCCGTCTTCCTCATACAAAAAGTAATTGTGTCCGGTATAACCCAGATAGCTGTCCCAATTCATTACAAAGACCTGCACGGTGAAATATCGCAGCACCTCGTCCACGTTGACGGCGGTCTCCAGGTTTTCACCGGTAGACAGGGTTTTCAGCGCCTCAATCACCCGTTCCTGATCGGCATCCGACACCTTGAATTTGGCGTTTTCAAAAATCCCGGGATAGCTTTCCGGGTTATCGTCGATATATTTCAGCGCTACATCGTCGTTTTCCGCATTCAGGGAACGGTAATCCGGCTTGTACAGCTTCCCGTAATCATTCCCGAAATT
>USJY01000011.1 GCA_900555065.1 uncultured Eubacteriales bacterium | reverse complement strand
TTTCATGCCCCATCCCTCCTGGCCATGGCGTTTGTAGTATTTTCCGCAATACGGCGGTTGATTCGATCCAAAACCTCCAGGTCGTGCGGGGAAAACCCGGAAAAAACCTCGTTTTGGAATTGAACGCGTACATCTTCCAGCGACACCATGATCGGCGCGGCCGCTGGCGTTGGGTGCAGATGAATCCTGCGCCGGTCCGCGCCGTCCTGCTCGCGTTTGAGCAGCCCTTTTTGAATCAGGCTCTCCACCGCCAGGGACACGTTTCCCTTGGACAGCATCCGCAGCTCCGCAATATCCGCCGCCGTGTCGATTCCGGGGTTGTTGTAGAGGAAACTGAGGATGGTCGCTTCTATCAATGTGAGCTGATATTGCTCGCAGATCGTCCGCAGCATACTTTCGTACAGCTTGATGATACGGCGCGTGTTCGTCATAAAATCAGTCGGCCGGCCCATAGCAAAGCCTCCCGTAATAGTTTTATGTAAAACTGTTCTATACAGAACTATTCTCTTCTTAGTTTACTCAGAATTCCGTTGCTGTCAAGAGGAAAAACTGCTTGCAAAAATTGTTCACAAGCGGCGCTGCGCCGGCGCGGCGGGCGGGCAGGCTTTCCAAAACGTATGGAAGGCGCGTTCTGCGGGCAGACGGCGGGTCAGTGCGGGCGCCGCCGCTATTTCCGGCAAAAATCACGCCGCGGCCAGCGGGCGTAAAAAGGCCGCCGGCTATGGCCGGCGGCTGTTGGAACGGGCGCGGAGGCTGTCCTGCGCATATAGCGTCGGACGGACGGGCAGGCCTGCGCCGCGCACGGTCACGGATTTTTCCTGTCGAGCCTCCGCCGGGTACAGCCGGTAGCCCCAGGCCGGTGCGGCGCGTCTTGCTCGGCGTCTGCGCGTGCAAAACGCTTTTCCGGCGCGTCCGGCGCGGGAAAGGCTGCGCAGCGCGCCGTTTTTCCGTTCCGGCTGGCCTGCGCGGGGAGGACATGGACCGCGCGAAAGGTCTATTTTTTAGAAAAGCCCCGTTTTTTACGTTTGCTTTGGTCCCCCCGGTCCGGACAATGCAAGCGGCGGGAAAATGCGGGTCAGGCTTTGCTCAGAATCAGAAAATCGCCGTTTTCCAGCTGTAAAGCGTCGCCGTCCAGGCTATCTCTCAATTCTTGCGCGCAGCGTTTTCGTTCGCCTTCGTCCGCAATCAGCAGGACGAGCGCGCCGGCGCTCAGTATGCGGTTTCGGTCGGCCGTGATACAGGCCAGAATACAGCGCGGGCTCTGCGCCATGTTTAATCCCTCCTGTTCGCCGCGCCTGCGCGCAGCTTTCTGCTGTTTTCCAGTATGGGCGTTTTGCCGATTGCGTAGAGCATTGCGCCGGGATTTCGGACAATGGGCACAAAGGCGATGAGCGTCTTGCCCGAATCGGGGTCGGACTGTGCAAATTGGTACTGTTTTACGCCCAGCGATCGGATCGCCTCAAACAGTACGGCCTGTCTCTGGCCTGCGTTTTCCAGCGTAACGCGGTCGAGGTCCGTCTTTGGCGTGAGCACGGCCGCAACGCCTTCGTTTTGCAGCCGTTCGCGGCTCTCGTCCGTGCCGAGCAGGGAGGTCACGGGCATGCCGTCTACATACAGCTTCGAGCCCGCCACGGTGATAGCGCCCGGCGCAATATCGCAGATATCCGCCACAGTCCTTCCTTTTGTCAGCGCCTGCAGAAAGAACAGGACTATAAGTCCCGCCGCAAGCCCGATCAGGCAGTCTGCGAACAGGATTCCGGTGTAGCACAGGCGCATGGCGAGCACGGTGAAAAAGGAGGTCAGAAGCGAAATATAATTTCTCGCCTCATAGGTTTTTGCGATGCCGTCGATATACGCCGCGCCGCGCTCTGTATACTCCGTCCGCTCCAGCTTTCCAAAACTCTCGCTTTCCAGCTTGCGGTATCTCGCGAAAATGCTGTACCGCCAGCGTGAGAAAGGTCACGGCGGTGAAATCCCGGTTCATAAACGCGGGAATGGCCACAGCGCCCAGAGTGGAAGCGATAAAGCCGGTTACAAGATTGATAAAATAGCCGGTAGGGAAGCTCGGGTTCTGGCGGCTGTCCACCCGCAGCGTAACGGCGCGCGCGAGCGTGCCCATGAAAATACCGCCGAGAATCAGCACATATTCCTCGTAGCGCATACGCACCATCTCCTTTGCAACTAGATTGCGGAGTTCCCGCCGGTTTTATGCATGTGCGCGCGTTTTTGCGCATGAAAAAAGCCCGCCGTTGGCCGGCGGGCGTGCGCGGACACTGGACCTGTGCCGGCGCTGTAGACGGGAGCGTAATCATTCCTCTGCGAGCGCGTCCAGGTCGATCTTTCCGTGTTCGCTCTCATACTGTTGAATGTGCCGCATGAGGATGGTCTCCACCATATTGTTCAGGCTTCTGTTTTCTCCGTCTGCGATGACACGGAGCTTTTCAATCGTGTCATGGTCCAGCCGGAAGCCCTGCTGTACTTTATAGGGATGCATATCGTCCGCACCTTTCTGTATCGCGTTTGTATAACACATATTATTATAATCGATTTACCGCGTCAAATGCAAATTTTCTATAAACGTTTGCGTTTTGCGCCGCCGCCGGCCGGTTTTTGTCGCTTTGCGTCGCCGATTTTCCGCCCGGTGTTTTCGGCAGAGATATTTACAATCCCGGCAAATTATGCTATGATGGACACGCAGAGGTATCGAGGAACCTACACAGCCTCGGGGGAGAGGAAGCCATGCAGAAGCTGAAATCCTGGTTCCTGTCAGTGTTCTACGGCAGCGGCGGCGCGTTTATGAACTTTCCGGCCGCCGTTGCGTTCGGACTGTTTTCAGTGATCGTACAGTTCATCTCATTACAGCTCGGCACCGACGAGGACCTATATAAGGCGCTGATGCTCGCCTGTATTACAGGCATCACCAGCAATATCATGTTTTCGCTTATATTCAAGCGGAGCAAACTCGAAGGGCTCTGGACGCTCGCGTTTACAGGGCTTGGGATCGCCGTGCCCAGCGCGGTGTTCCTGCTGCTGTTCACGGCGGACGCGCCCGCTATGGAAATGCTCATCGCACGGATTGTGGCCGCCAACCTTTTCATCCTGCTCGTCATCCTGCTGCTGATTACGCGTAAAGACGGCAGGTTCCAGATGAGCCGGGTCATCTTTGCGCTCGTTGCAAAGCTCGTTTCCGGCGTAGTATACGGCGCGCTGTTTTTCTGCGGCCTTTCCATCATAACCATACTGATCAAGGTCCTGTTTGTGCATGACATGTCGGCTGTCGTTTTTCAGTACCTGTTCATTATTTCTCTGTATGTGACGTATATCGTATTCCTTGGCGGCGTGAACAGCCTGTCCGACCAGCGCGAACCGACCGTGGCGGATTACAGGCTGCTGGAAAAGCTGGTCTGCTATATCGGCATTCCGGTCATCGTCATATTTTTCCTGACCGAGGCGGTCTGGCTCTTCAACGGGATCTGGTGGGGGAACTGGCCCTCGGCGCTGGACATTTTCCAGCGTGAAGCGGTATTTCTCGGCGCGGCCTGCTTCGTCTATCTGCTCACATGCAATATTGAAAGCCTGCCCTGCCGGCTTTACCGCGTCTTTCTGCCGGTCGTGGGCATTCCCATGCTCGGCATCGGGATCTGGCGGCTTGGCAGCATGATCGTGTCCTATGGTCTGACCGGCGCCCGGTATTTCGCCCTGGCGGGGTATGTGTTCCTTGCCGTGTGCATCCTTACGGTGCTGATCAGTCCCCGGGGAAACGGGCTTGTGATCGTGGCGACCGCTATGGTTTTGACGGTAATTTCCGTGTTCCCGGTCTTCAATTACAAAACTGTCTCGGTGTTTTCACAGGTCGTGCGCGCGGAAAATATCATGAAAAGGAACGGTATGCTGGAAAATGACGCCATCACCGCCCCTGCCGATATTTCGGAGACGGACAGAATCGAACTCTCCCGCGCCGTGCAGTATATCGCGGACAGCGGCGAGACGGAGATGGCCGCCTGGCTGCCGCCCGGCTTTGACTTTGAAAGCGATTACAGGACGGTGTTCGGCGTTGCGGGCGAGTTTGGCGCGGGCGCAGATGCCAACATGAACAGCACGGTGCTCGTCGGCGCGCTTTCGAACAAAGTGTACAGCGCAAGCGGCTACGACTATGTTCTGGTAAATTCTACAACCTATAATTTTTTCAATTTTTCCATGGATAATATAATCGGCGAAAACGGAACGTACAGCGTGCGTTTTGTGAGCGATCCGCAGCAGCACACGATTCGGGGCATCATACAGCGGGACGGCGAACAGGTCGCCGACCGGGATCTGTCCATATACCTGCGCCGGATTGTGAATTACCTGGAGGAGAACGCCGTGGAAGACGGAGCGGCCGTCTCCATCCCGGACACGTATATGACAATGATTCTCAGCGGCGACGGCGTGAGTCTGAAAGTCGTGCTCAAGCATGTGACCGCTTCGGCGGCGGACCGCGAATACGGGTATCTGACAACGGCGCTGACGGACACAATTCTGTTCTCAGAACATGATCAATAAAAATTTGGAGGAATACAAATGAGCGAAGAGTATGGGAACGATATCATCAGCCTGATGGATGAGGAAGGGAACGAAACGGAATATGAGATGATCGACGCGGTGGAGCTGAACGGGCAGACCTATGTCGCGCTGCTGCCGCTGTATGAGAATCCCGAAGACATTGTGGAAGAGGACTACCAGGTCTTCATTCTCAAAATGGTGGAGGAGGACGGCGAGGAAATCCTGCTCACCATCAACGACGAGGCCGAGTTTGACGCGGTCTGGCAGGCGTTTGAGGACCGGCTGAGCGACGAATACGAGATTATAAACTGAGTTTTTCCTGCCCTGTTCGAGGACTCCGGGTTATTTAAACCTACACTACTTTGAAGGGAATCCGCGTTCTGTGGAGCGCGCGCAGGCCTCCCGGCGACTTGTCGCCGGACGTTGGAAGCCCATTCACTCCACGACAGGATACCCACCTGCTTCGGCGGGTTAAACATTACCGGGGAATACGGCAGGGCGGGGTTTTCATGTAAACAGGCGCCGGAATTGCTCCGGCGCTTTTTGTAGACCGGAAAAGGAAATGCGAAATATACCATTGGTATATAATTGCATGGAAAATACCCTTCGTACTCTGCGGGGCCCAGCCGGAGAAAATATACTTGCAACGCCCGGCAATCTCTAGTATAATGAGACGAAACGGTACATTCGTGAATGGAGGCGCAGTATGGGAAAGGAAAAACTCGTCCGGGAAATCACGTCCATGGACGTGGATTTCGCGCAGTGGTACACTGATATTGTCAAAAAAGCGGACCTGATCGACTATTCGAGCGTTCGGGGCTGCATGGTTTTCCGACCGTATGGATATGCGATCTGGGAGAATATCCAGCGCATACTGGACGGCATGTTCAAAGAGACAGGGCATGAAAACGTGTATATGCCCATGTTTATCCCCGAATCGCTTTTGCAGAAGGAAAAGGACCATGTCGAAGGTTTCGCGCCCGAGGTCGCCTGGGTGACGCACGGCGGCAGTGAAAAACTGGCGGAGCGGCTGTGCGTGCGGCCCACGTCCGAAACCCTGTTCTGCGAACACTATAAAAATATCATACAGTCCTGGCGCGACCTGCCCAAGCTGTACAATCAGTGGTGCAGCGTCGTGCGCTGGGAAAAGACGACCCGTCCCTTCCTGCGCAACTGCGAGTTTTTGTGGCAGGAGGGCCACACCATGCACGCGACGGCCGAGGAGGCGATGGAGGAGACAATCCGTATGCTCAACGTATACGCGGATTTTGTGGAAAACTACCTGGCCATCCCCGTCATCAAAGGCCGCAAGACCGACAGCGAGAAATTTGCCGGTGCGGAAGCGACCTTTACCATAGAGCCGATGATGCACGACGGCAAAGCGCTGCAGGGCGGCACGTCCCACTATTTTGGCAACGGTTTCGCGCGCGCGTTCGACATCACCTATCTTGACAGACAGAATGCTCTGCAGCACCCGTTCCAGACCTCCTGGGGCATGTCCACCCGGATCATGGGCGCGATCATTATGACCCACGGCGACGACAGCGGCCTGATCCTGCCGCCGGCGGTTGCGCCCGTGCAGGTGATCGTCGTCCCGGTCGCCCAGCACAAGCCGGGTGTGCTGGACAAGGCGGCGGAGCTTCTGGGCACGCTGCAGGGTGCGGGGATCCGGGCCAAAGCGGACACATCGGAGCAGAGCCCGGGTTGGAAGTACGCCGAGTACGAGATGAAAGGCGTGCCCCTGCGTCTTGAGGTCGGCCCGCGCGATATTGAGAATGGGCAGTGCGTACTCGTGCGCCGGGATACGGGCGAGAAGATAACTGTCCGCGAATCCGATCTCGCCGCCGCGGCGGAGAAGCTGCTGGCCGAGATTAAGCAAAACCTGTTTGAAGCGGCCCGCCAGCGCCGCGACACCCGTATATATGACGCGCAGACGCTGGAACAGGCCAAAGACATAGCAGAGCAAAAGCCCGGCTTTATCCGCGCCATGTGGTGCGGCGACCCCGCCTGCGAACAGGCCATGAAGGACGTGGCCGGCGTGTCCTCCCGGTGCATCCCGTTCGAGGGCGAGCCGGTGGGCGACGTGTGCGCCGTCTGCGGCAAGCCCGCAAAGCACCTGGTCTACTGGGGCAAAGCGTATTGAATCAGAACTGCCGTACGTTAAAATAAACGCGGCCGCGCTCATACTGAGCGCGGCCGCGTTGTTGTCTCCGTGCGCGTCGTCTCGCCGGCAGTTTCGCCCTGTCCGGCAGCGCCCCGAATACGGTTCACGCAGGCTGCGTCGGCAGGGCCGGACGAGAGCGGCGAAAACCGCGCGGCGGATAGTGCGCTACCCGTTGCATGGTGCCGCCGCATGGCGTGCGCCGCGCGACCCGCGGCTATTTCTCCGTCTTTTCACCGGCCGTTTCGGACGTCAGCTCCAGCAGCTTTTTCGCTACGGCCTTCGCCGTCCGTACCGGATCTCCGTCGTGCCGGTAGGACAGACAGGGCTTCGCGCCCGCGCTGTAGTACATCTTCCCGCCGAAAGCGGATACGACGGCGGCGATCCGTTCAATATTGTTGTCCGCCATATAAAACTGCAGCAGCCGGTCGCTCTGCGTGAGTTCGACGACGCCCGCCGCCGAGCACTGGGCGCGTATGAGGGAAACGTCGATCAGGTCCAGCACCTGTTTTGGCGGCTCGCCAAATCGGTCGCAAAGTTCGTCGATAATATCCGAACAATCCAGCTCATCCGTAATGGCGGATATTTTTTTGTATATATCCACGCGCAGCAACGCGCTTTCAATGTACGTGTCCGGAATATAGGCGTTCACTTTGATATCGACGGTGCATTCGCTCGGCCGCTTGACGATTTCTCCCTTTTCCTCCGCGATGGCGCGTCCAAGCAACTGCATGTACATGTCGTAACCAACGCTGTCCATATGTCCGTGCTGCTGCGCGCCGAGCAGATTGCCCGCGCCGCGGATCTGCAAATCGCGCATGGCGAGCTTGAAACCGGAACCAAACTCGGTGTATTCGCGGATCGCGTCGAGCCGGCGGCGGCCGTCCTCGGTGAGGACTTTGCCTTTGCGGTAGGTGAAATAGGCGTAGGCGTGTTTATAGCTGCGCCCGACCCGGCCTCGAATCTGGTGGAGCTGGGCAAGGCCCAGCCGGTCCGCGTCCTCAATGATAAGCGTGTTGGCGTTTGCCACATCCACGCCCGTCTCAATGATGGTGGTACAGACCAGCACGTCGATTTCTCCCTCGAGCATGCGGTCCCATATGGTTGCCAGCTCCTCCTTGCTCATCTGCCCGTGCGCCACTTCAACCGTCGATTCCGGGAGCGCTTTCTGAATCCGGTCCGCCGTGCGGTAAATGCTTTCCACGCGGTTGTACAGATAGTAGCACTGCCCGCCTCGGCCGATTTCGCGGCGCAGTGCGTCCATGACAATCCCCTCGTCGTATTCCAGCACATAAGTGGATATGGGGTGCCGGTCCTGCGGCGGCTCTTCAAGCACGGACATGTCGCGTATGCCGGCCAGCGCCATGTTCAGGGTGCGGGGAATGGGCGTGGCGGTCAGCGTCAGCACGTCGACCGTCTTGGTCATCTCCTTTAGATTTTCCTTGTGTGAAACGCCGAAGCGCTGTTCCTCGTCTACGATCAGCAGCCCAAGATCCTTGAACTGAACGTCCTTCTGGATAATCCGGTGCGTCCCGACCAGAATATCGATCTCGCCGCGCCGCAGCTTGCGCAGGATCACCTGCTGCTGGGCGGGCGTGCGGAAGCGTGAGAGCAGCTCGGCGCGGACGGGATAGCCCTCAAACCGGCGGCGTATGGTATTGTAGTGCTGCCAGGCCAGAAGCGTGGTGGGCACGAGCATGGCGACCTGCTTGCCGTCCAAAACGCATTTGAAGGCGGCGCGCAGCGCCACCTCGGTCTTGCCAAAGCCCACGTCGCCGCAGAGCAGACGGTCCATTGGCGCCTGCTTTTCCATATCCGCCTTAATCTCTTCCGTACTGATGCGCTGGTCCTCTGTCTCCTCATATTCAAACGCAGCCTCGAATTCTCGCTGCCATTCGCTGTCCGGAGAAAAGGCGAAGCCCTGGATCTTCTGGCGCTCCGCATACAGGGCGATCAGCTGTTTTGCGAGATCCTTGACATTGGCGCGCGCCCGGCTTTTGGCGCGGGCCCATTCGCCGGTGCCGAGTTTGTTGAGCTTAACTTTTACATCGGGTGAAGCGCCGATATATTTGGAGATCTGGTCGAACTGACCGCAGGGGACGAACAGCGTGTCCGTACCCGCGTAGCGGATTTTAATAAAGTCCTTGGTAATCCCCTGGCTCTCCACCTTGTGTACGCCTTCGTATATGCCGATCCCGTAGTTCTCATGCACAATATAGTCCCCAGGCTTGATGTCGGCAAACCCGGTAATCCGCTCCCCGCGCTCATACCGGCCCTTTTTCCTGCGCGCCATGGTCAGCCGTCCGCTGCCGAACAGGGCGAATTTTGCGTCGGGGTCCTCAAAGCCGCCGGGGAACCCCGCGCTCAGGATGCAGACGCCGCCCGGCTCTATCTCGTCGGGCTCGGTACGCGCGTGCGTTGCGGCGATTCCGCTCTCTTCAAACAGGCGCGGCAGCCAGTCTCCCCGTGCGGGCGAGCCTGCGAATATGGCGCAGGTATAGCCGTGGCTGTGGTAGTGGCCGATTTCTTCCGTGAGCGCCGCGTCGGTTCCGGGCGTCGTCAGGCTTTTGACGTGGAATCCGTCCACGTACTGGAAAACTATATCGTTTTCCTGGCGAAGGAAATCCTCCATGAGGATAAGCCCGCGCCGTTCGAGCAGGGAGTACAACTGCGCAGGCTCATAAAAGTACGCGCCTTTGCAGGCGGGCAGGCCGCGCTCCAGAAGCGCGGCGATATCCTGTTCCAGCTTAAAGGAGAACCCCTTGAAACTCTCTTTGACTTTGGTGAGGTTAAAACAAAACACAAGCGCGGCGGGGTCATAGTCGAGCACGTTCCAGGGCGCGGGGTTGACCAGGGGCAGGTAACGGTCAATGGCTGGAAAACGCATGTTCTGCAAATGTTCCAGGTCGCTTTGGCAGGCGGCTACCGCCTCCTGTTCGCCGCCGCGCCGCTGGAGCCTGCGTATGTGTTTTTTGATGTGCGCGTCAATCAGCTCGCGCGTCTGTTCAGTGGGCAGTACCTCGAGCACGGGAAGGATGGAAACGCTGTCCGTCGCATCAATCCTGCGCTGGGTCTGCGCGTCGTAAAAGGCCAGGCTGTCCACTTCGTCCCCAAACAGCTCCAGCCGCACAGGGTAGGCGTAGTTTGGCGAGAAGAACTCCACAATGCCGCCGCGGTGCGAGAACTGGCCCGGACTCTCGGTGATCTCGGCGTGCGCGTACCCTGCGCGCACGAGAAAGGCGGTCAGCTCCGCAAGCTCACACCGTCCGCCTACGGCCAGCGCCATGGTGTTCGCTTCAATAAAATCAGCCGGCGGCAGCAGCTGCATCAGCGCGTCCGCAGGCACCAGTGCGATTTTATACCTGCCCGCGCGCATCCGGTCGAGCGCCGCGATGCGCTCAAGTTCCTGCGTGCGGGATATGCTTTCAAAATTGTAGAATATATATTCCCTGACCGGAAAGAGCAGGATGTCGTCCGGCGCGTAGAACATGGTGAACAGGTCGCACAACCGCTGCGCTTCGCCCATATCGGGCACGACGAAAACGCCGCGTTTGCTGAGCGTGTCGCATAACGCGGCGGACAGAACCTGTTTATATGTCTCCGTAAGCCCGGAGAGATAGGCGGGAAGCCTTCCCGCCTTAGCCGCCTGCACAAGCCGTTGGACGGCGGCGCTGCGCAGCACGGCGCGCCTTGCGTATTTCATAGACCATTCCTTGCCGGAGGGATAAAGCGCGTCCGCCTCGGTTCACGCGGTTTTGCGCTTAGTTGTACCGGTTCATCGCCTCGTCGATCTTCCCGGCGCAGATGAGCTTCACAGCTTCAAAAACCCGCTCCAGCTGGCCGGTAAGCACCTCTTTTTCCGCTTTGGTGAAATCGCCCAGGACCCAGTCGCCCAGGTCGAACTCGTCCGCGTCGTCGGCTTTTCCCTTGCCGATGCCGATGCGGATGCGGGGGATGTCGTAAGAGGCCATGAACTGGATAATGCTCTGGATGCCGTTGTGCCCGCCGTCGGTACCTTTTTTGCGGATGCGCAGGTCGCCCGGCGGTAGTTCCACGTCGTCATATATTATAAGCAAACGCTCAGGGGGAATATTGTAGAATTTTGCGACGCGGAATACGCATTCTCCGCTCCGGTTCATATAGGTGTGGGGCTTGACGAACAGCACCCGTGCGTCCCCGATCCGGCCGTCGAAGATCTGGCCGTTCCACTTAACTCTGCCGAACAGGATGCTCAACTCGTCCAGGATATAGTCTATCGCCATAAACCCGGCGTTGTGGCGGTTGTTCCGGTACTTGTCGCCGACGTTGCCGAGGCCCACGATTACATAGTCTATGGCCGGTTTTTCTTTTTGAAACAGCTTGCTGAACTTCATAGAACCACCTTAATTAAAGAGTGAGGATATGGGCAGGTCTTCATAGATGCGCTCAATGGCCTCCGCGAACACTTCGGCCGTATTGAGGCAGGTGATCTTGTCGATCCTTTTTTCGGGCGGCAGGGGGATGGTGTCGAGCAGGATCACTTCTTCTATGTAGCTTTCCTCTATCTTCCGGATCGCCTCTCCGGAGAGCACGCCGTGGGTGGCGCAGGCGCGGATAGAGCGCGCGCCGCCGATTTCCTTGAGCGCCTTTGCCGCGCCGACAAGGGAACCGCCCGTGTCGATCATGTCGTCTACAATAATCAGTTCCTTATCGCGCACGTCGCCGATAATATTCATCACTTCGCTGCTGTTTGCGCGTTGGCGGCGCTTGTCCACGATCGCGATGGGCACGTCCAGCTTCTGCGCAAAATTGCGCGCGCGGGTGACGGAGCCCAGGTCGGGCGAAACAATTACAAGATTTTCACGCGTTTCCTTTGCGCGGTAACGGTTGGTAAAATACGGAACAAGCAGGGGCACGCCGAGCAGATGGTCGACCGGGATGTTGAAAAAGCCCTGTATCTGCGGCGCGTGCAGGTCCATTGTCAGAACGCGGTCCGCGCCGGCGGTGGCGATCAGGTCCGCGACAAGCTTTGCCGAAATGGGATCGCGCGACTTGGCCTTGCGGTCCTGCCGGGCATAGCCGAAATAGGGGATAACGGCCGTGATCCTGCCGGCGGAAGCGCGTTTGAACGCGTCGATCATGATGAGCAGCTCCATGATGTGATTGTTGACGGGGTGGCAGGTGGACTGGACGACAAATACGTCGCTGCCGCGCACGGTTTCGTTGATGGAGACGTAAATTTCACCGTCCGAAAAGGTCTTCACTTCGCTCTTGCCGAGCGGAAGGCCCAGCGCGTCGGAAATCTGCGTGGCAAGCGTGACGGACGCGTTCGCAGCGAAAATTTTGATGTTTTTGCCATGTGTAATCATAGCGGTCTGCTCCTCCTTGGTTTATCCGATTATTTTTAAAAAACTGCACGGCAAAACCGCCGCATCCCGGCCTGTCCTGCTTTCTCCGCCGATGCGGCTGCGCCTGTTTTGGAAGTATGCCATATACGTATCCAGCAATGATCCGGCCCCTCCGATTTAATCTGTATCTATTATCGCTTATTTCCGGCTTTTTTGCAAGGGCAAAACGGGAATAATTGCGTGAAAAATCCGGCAAAATACGTGCAGGCCGGGTATTTTTACGGCGTGCTTCGCGCTTCCCATGTCTTTTGTGTTACAACATTCAAAAAAAGCGGGGAAGGCCAGGTTCCAATTCCGCAGTTTAATAATTAAATGCGTAAGAAACCGAATGCCGTAAATTTTCTTGTTTGTCATATTTACATGGCAAAATCTGCTTGTCAATAAAAAACCAATATGATATAATAGCCCATAGACCAACGGCGTTGTGAGAACAGTTGTGCCAGTTGTAAATCCGGTTCGCGCGGCTTTGACATTGCCGCCGTGCGGCCGGTTGACAATATAAAATAACAGGAGGAAAAATAACAATGGGAAAGAAATATGTGTATTTGTTTTCCGAAGGCTCCGGTTCCATGCGCGAGCTGCTGGGCGGCAAGGGGAGCAACCTTGCGGAAATGACCAACCTCGGCATGCCCGTTCCCCAGGGATTTACCGTTACGACCGAGGCCTGTACGAGATATTATGAGGACGGTCAGAAGATCGCGAAGGAGATCGAAGAAGAGATTTACGAATATCTCGCCAAGATGGAGCAGATCTGCGGCAAGAAGTTCGGCGATGCGGAAAACCCTCTGCTTGTCTCCGTGCGCAGCGGCGCGCGCGCGTCCATGCCCGGCATGATGGACACCATCCTCAACCTTGGCCTCAACGACGAGGTCGTCGTGGGCCTTGCCCGCCTGACGGGCAACGAGCGCTTTGCTTACGACAGCTACCGCCGGTTTATCCAGATGTTTTCCGACGTGGTTATGGAGCTGCCGAAGTCCACGTTTGAGCGTATTATTGACGAGATCAAGGAGCAGAAAGGCGTTAAGCTCGACACCGAGCTGACCGCGGACGATATGAAAGAGCTCGTCGTCCGCTTCAAAGCCTATTATAAGGAACAGAAGGGAACCGATTTCCCCTCCGAGCCGCGCGAGCAGCTGATCGAGGCCGTCAAGGCCGTGTTCCGCAGCTGGGAGAACGCGCGCGCGATCACGTACCGCCGTATGAACGAGATCCCCTCCTGGTGGGGCACCGCAGTCAACGTCCAGTCCATGGTCTTCGGCAATATGGGCGAGACCAGCGGCACCGGCGTCGCCTTTACGCGCAACCCGTCCACCGGCGAGAAAAAGCTGTACGGCGAGTTCCTCATGAACGCGCAGGGCGAGGACGTCGTGGCCGGCATCCGCACCCCGCAGTC
>USJY01000010.1 GCA_900555065.1 uncultured Eubacteriales bacterium | reverse complement strand
AGATTCCGGCTGCGGTCGCGCGCTATCAGGCGGCGGGCCGAAAGTCGGAACTTGCGCCTACCAACCAGATGATTTCGGACAGCACGCCGGAGCGCGGTCTGTGCTCTGACAAGGTGCACCTTTCCGCGCAGGGATATACCGCGATGGCGAAAGCCTATTATCAGGCGTTTAAGAAAGTGTATCCGAACACCATCGGCCGATAAGAATCGGAGGGGATACCATGGGAACTACGATAGGGAAGGCCGCCGCGGCTCGTATGCTCATGCAGAAGGACCGGATCATGATCATCAGCCACGTCAACCCGGACGGGGACACGCTGGGCAGCTCTTTTGCGCTGTACCACGCCCTGTCCACGCTCGGCAAGCGCGTCTGCGTAGTCAATAACGACAAAATCACGCCGAAATACTGCTTTTTGTCCGGCGGCAAGAGCGTACTGAAGCCGCAGTTCGAGCCGGATTTCATTGTTGCTGTGGACGTGGGCGACACGTCCCTGTTCGGCCCCTCGCTCGAGCGGTTTGCAGACCGGGTCGATCTCTGCATCGACCACCATCCCTCGAATAAGAAATACGCGAAGTACAACGTGATCGACGCGAAGGCCGCGGCGGTGGGCGAGATCATGCTGGATATCATCCTGGGCATGCGGGTGGATATGAGCCGCGAGATCGCCGATTCGCTCTATACCGCCATCGCAACCGACTCGGGTTGCTTCCAGCACAGCAGTACGACGGCGACAACATTGCGCAAAGCAGCCAAAACGGTAGATCTTGGCGCGGATATTACATACCTCAACAACCACCTGTTCGTGGTCAAGAGCAAGGAAAAGTTCGAGCTGGAGCGGCTCGCTATCCAAAATATGCGGTTTTTCAAGAATAACAGCATCGCGTTCATGGTCCTGTCGCTGGATATGATGAAGCAGTCCGGCGCAAGCCTGGACGATGTGGACGGTATCGCGGCTCTGCCCCGCCAGATCGAGGGTGTCAGCGTCGGGGTTACAATGCGCGAGATCAGCGAGGGCGAATACCGCGTTTCTGCCCGGTCCGACGGGCATATCAACATGTCCGAGGTATGCCAGCGGCTGGGCGGCGGCGGACATGTGCGCGCCGCAGGCTGCGTTCTCTCCGGACCGACCGACGAGGTGATCGACCGGATTTTGCAGGAAGTCCTCAAAGAATACAAGGAAGTGGATGAACAGTGACGGGGCTCGTGCCGCTTGACAAGGCGGAGGGCGAACTGTCCCGCCGGGCCATGTCCGCCGCCGCACGGCTCTTTGACGAGCGGCACGCAGGACATGCCGGCACGCTCGACCCGCTCGCGACCGGCGTGCTGCCCGTCCTGCTTGGCCGGGCGTGTAAGCTGTTGCCATATCTGCCTCAGGAAAAGCGGTATACGGCCGGCGTACAGTTTGGTTTCCGCACCGACACGGCGGATGTAACCGGTTGTCGCGTGCTGAAAAATCCGAAAATGCCGACGCGGGATGAGCTTTTGGAAATTCTGCCCCGGTTTACGGGCAAAGTAGATCAGATTCCGCCCATGTACGCGGCCGTCAAGTTAGACGGCCGGCCGCTGTATGAATATGCGCGCGCAGGCCGGAAGGTGGAGCGCCGGCCCCGGACGGTGGAGATATATGCGCTTACGTTATTGGAATACGATTCCGTCTCCATGACTGCCGTGCTGGACGTACACTGTTCGGGCGGCACATATGTGCGCACCCTGTGCGAGGACATGGCCGAAGCGCTCGGCGCAGCCGCGGCCCTGCGCAGTCTCAGACGCACCATGAGCGCGGGTATTGAAATCGGGCGCTGTTACCGGCAGTCGCAGCTGGAGGCCCTGAACCAAGCCGGCCGGCTGCAGGATGCGGTTATCAGCGCAGAAGCGCTGTTTCCGCACCTGGAGGACAGGACCGTACCGCGGGAAGGGGAGACGTACTATCGCAACGGCGGCGTCATCCGGGAGGACAGGCTGGACGGCGCGCTTACCGGCGGGCTGTACAGGGTATACGGCGCGTCCGGCGCGTTTATCGGGCTCGGAACCGCAGTGCTTCTGCCGGACGGGCCGCATCTGAAATCGGTTTGGACGGAGGAGATATAGGAATGCAGGTCTATACGCCGCAGACAGGTTACTGCGCCGACACGCCTATCGTACTCGCCCTCGGCAATTTTGACGGGGTGCACGTCGGGCACGCGACCCTGCTCCGCCGCGCGGCCGCGCTTGCGCGGGAGAAGGGCGTTCCCGCCGGCGCGCTCATCTTTGAGCGCGACCCGGAAAACATCATGGCGAACACCTGCATCTCGCCGTATATCACAACCAACGCCGAAAAGGCGCGGCAGATCCACATGCTTGGAGTCGACCGCGTAATTTATATCCCATTCGACCGGGAGACGTCATCGCTGTCGCCTGAAGCGTTTGTGGCGCGTCTGCGGGACGAATATCGGGCGGCGGCCGTGGTCTGCGGTTTCCACTACCGGTTCGGCTACCGCGCCGCCGGGAACGCAGGCGATCTGAAATACCTGTGCGAACAGTATGGAATCGGGTGCGAAATCGTAAGCCCCGTGACGCGCGGCGGTCTCGTGGTCAGCTCCACGCTCATCCGCAATCTTGTGCGGGCGGGGAATATGGACCTTTGCCGCGAACTGCTCGGCCGTCCCTATTCCATAGAAGCCGTCGTGGAGCAGGGCAAGCGTCTGGGCCGAGACCTCGGTTTCCCCACCATCAATCAACATATCAGCGAATACGCGCTGCTGCCTGCATTCGGCGTGTACGCGACGCGCGCGCAGGTCCGCGGGGTGTGGCGTCCGTCGGTGACGAACATAGGCGTACGTCCCACAGTTGAAAAAACGGAGCGGTCCAACCTGGAGACGCATATTATCGGTATAAATGAAATGCTGTACGGGGATACTGTAAAAGTCGAGTTCTACCATAAACTGCGCGGCGAACAGAAGTTCCGCGACGTGCAGGCGCTCAAGGCCGCCGTCATGCAGAATATCGACGATACGCTCGCGTATTTTGAGCAGAACCCCGCGCTTTAGAAAAAGTGGTTTACAAACCGGCGCAAGTGTGCTATAATGCAATAGCTTATACCCATCGCTCTGTCTGGGGGCAACAGCCCTTGTCGGGAGTTCACCCGCCCCAGGCTATGTGATGCGGCGAATGATACAGGAGGTGAAGAATATGGTAAAGGAAGAAAAGCAGGCGATCATCAACCAGTTCAAGCGGCATGAGGGCGACACCGGTTCTCCGGAAGTCCAGATCGCGATCCTGACCAGCCGGATCAACACGCTGACGGAACACCTGAAGGCGAATAAGAACGCCCACCACTCCCGCCGTGGTCTTCTGCAGATGGTCGGCAAACGCAGGAACCTGCTGAGCTACCTGATTAAGACGGATATCGAGAGATACCGCGCCATTATCGCAGAACTGGGCATCAGAAAGTAAGTCGAACGGGAGCACAGCGCCGCGTGGCGCTGTGCTCCCAAACGTATGGATCGGGGGTCTGCCCGATGTTTTATCAGTTATGAAAGGGGCCGTGCCGCGGCCGTTTCCATAACTGTTAAGCATTTGGCGCCTCCGACCGGCGTCGCGTCAGGGGAACACGCTCCGGCGCGAAGATGGAAGGAGAAAAGTATGTACGAAAACAGCAGAGTCTTTAAAACAACATTTGCAGGCCGCCCGCTTACGGTCGAAACCGGCAAGCTTGCCGAGCTCGCCAACGGCGCGTGCCTCGTCCGCTACGGCGACACCGTGATCCTCGCCACCGCCACCATGGCGCAGAAGCCCCGAGACGGGATCGATTACTTCCCGCTCTCGGTCGACTTTGAAGAGCGCCTGTATTCGGTGGGTAAAATCCCGGGCGGCTTTCTGAAGCGCGAAGGCCGTCCGTCTGAAAAGGCGGTGCTCGCCGCCCGCCTGATCGACCGGCCGATCCGTCCGCTCTTCCCGAAGGACATGCGCAACGACGTCGCCGTCTGTATCACCGTCCTCTCGGTCGAGCAGGACAACACGCCCGATATCGTCGGCATGCTCGGCGCGTCGATCGCCATCGCCATTTCGGACATACCCTGGAACGGCCCGATCGCGGGCGTTTCCGTGGGCCTGATCGACGGCCAGTACGTCATGAACCCGACGGCAAAGCAGCGCGAGGTCTCACGTATGAACGTCACGGTTGTGGGCACCGAGCACAAGGTCTGCATGATCGAGGCCGGCGCAAAGGAAGTCACCAATCAAGAGATGTTCGACGGGATCATGGAAGGCTATAAAGTCTGCCGTGAGATGGTCGAATTCATCAACAGCATTGTGAAAGAGATCGGCCGCGAAAAAATCGCATACGAAGAAAAAACGGTGGATCCGGATATGTACGAGGCGGTGAAGGAATACGCCATCGACGGCATCCGCCACGCCCTGGACACGGACGATAAAAACGTCCGCGAAGAACGCCTTAAGGTCGTGTACGACGACGTGTTCGAGCATTTTGCCGAAACCTATCCCGAGAGCGAGGAAATGCTCTCCGAGTGCCTGTACAAGCTGCAGAAATTCGTTGTCCGCCGCTGGATTCTTGACGACGGGCGGCGCGTGGACGGCCGCGGCCTCAACGATCTGCGCCCGTTGCACGCCGAAGTCGGTTTGCTGCCCCGCGCCCATGGTTCCGGACTGTTCGCGCGCGGCCAGACGCAGGTGCTCACCGTTGCGACGCTGGGTATGATCAGCGACGCACAGATCCTTGACGGCATCGACGAGGATGAGAGCAAGCGGTATATGCACCACTATAACATGCCGAGCTACTCTGTCGGCGAAGCGCGGCCGTCCAGGGGCGCCGGCCGCCGCGAAATTGGCCACGGCGCGCTCGGCGAACGCGCGCTGCTCCCCGTTATTCCCAGTGAAGAGGAGTTCCCGTACAGCATCCGCCTCGTCTCCGAGGTTCTTACTTCCAACGGCTCGACCTCTCAGGGCTCCATCTGCGGCAGTACGCTCGCGCTCATGGACGCCGGCGTACCCATCAAAGCGCCGGTCGCCGGCATTTCCTGCGGCCTTGTGACCGAGGGCGACCGCTGGATCACCATGGTCGATATTCAGGGTGTGGAGGACTTCTTCGGCGATATGGACTTCAAAGTCGCCGGCACCAAGGCCGGTATCACCGCCATCCAGATGGACCTGAAGATCGACGGTCTGACCCCGGAGATCATTGCGGACGCGCTGGATAAAACCGAAAAGGCCCGCTTCACCATCCTGGACGAAGTCATGCTCCCCGTGATCGATAAGCCGCGGCCCGAGCTCTCTCCGTATGCGCCTAAGATGCTGATGATGACCATAGACCCGATGAAGATCCGCGAGGTAATCGGCAAGGGCGGTTCCGTAATCCAGAAAATCCAGGCCGACACCAATACAAAAATCGACATCGAGGATGACGGCCGTCTCTTTATCGCAACTTATGACAAGGCCGGCGGCGACCAGGCCATGGCTACCATCAAAGCCATCGTGGAGGATCCTGAGATCGGCGCGATCTTTAAGGGAACCGTCACCCGCCTGTTGAAATTCGGCGCGTTTGTTGAGTTTGCGCCCGGCAAGGAAGGCCTGGTGCATATCTCCCAGCTGGACAACAAGCGCATTCCCACGGTGGAGGACGCAGTCCATATCGGCGATGAAATTTGGGTCAAGGTTATAGAAATCGACGATCAGGGCAGAATAAACTTGTCCCGTAAAGCGGCCATGAACGAACTGGCCAAAAGAGAAGAGAAAAAACAATAACTGACAGGGAGGGGACAGCTTCTGCCCCCTCCTTTTATTAAAGGAAGGATACTGAATGAAAGCAGTATTGGACAACGGCGTCACAATCGTGACGGAATCAATGCCTTATCTGCGCAGCGCAACCTTCGGCGTGTGGGTCGTCGGCGGTTCGGCGGCCGACCCGGACGAGAGTCAGGGCATTGCGCATTTTGCGGAGCATATGGCGTTCAAGGGTACGCCGACGCGTACCTCGGAACAGATCGCGCAGCAGTTTGATATGATTGGCGGCTATGTCAACGCCTTTACCGCAAAGGAAGTGACCTGCTATTACGCCAAGACTCTGGACACGCATATAGAACAGGGGATGGGCCTGCTGGCCGACATGGTGCTCAATCCCGCCTACGCCCCGGACGAGACGGAGACGGAGAAAAAAGTGATTTTAGAGGAAATCTCCATGTACGAGGACAGCCCGGAAGATCTTGTCATGGGCCAACTCACGGAGAACGTCTGGGCAGGCCAGCCGCTCGGCCGCGAAATTTTGGGTACGAAGCAGACTGTGTCGGGAATCGGCAGCGATACGCTGCGGCGGTATGCGGATGAATTCTACACAGGCAGGCGAATCTACATCTCCGTATCGGGAAAGGTGGACGAGCAGCGGTTTGTCGATGTGTGCAGGGATTTGTTTGCCTCCCGCCCGCCGGGCGATGCGCTTGCGGAAAGAACGGAGACGCAGTATAAAAAATCCACGATTCTCACGCAAAAGGATATTGAGCAGAACCATATCTGCATCGGCTATCGCGGATTTAATATGTTCAATCCGCGCAAATACGCCGTTTCCATTTTCTCCTCTCTGCTTGGCGGCGGCATGTCCTCGCGTCTGTTCCGGAAAATCCGCGAGGACGCAGGGCTTGCCTACACCGTACAGTCCTACGGCACCGCCTATCGCGACGCCGGCATATTCTGTATTTATACCGCACTCGCCCCCAAGTCGGAAAAAGAGTGTCTGGAACGTATCCGCAAGGAGCTGGACGCAGTAAAAAGGGACGGGTTTACCGATGAGGAGATCGCCCGAGCGAAAGAACAGCTCAAAGCGGGCATTATTATGGACCTGGAAAACACCGCGTCGCGCATGAAGTTTTTGGCAAGGCATGAAATATACGGCGGCGGCGAACAGAACACGGATGAAATTGTAAAAAAGGTGGACGCCGTTACGGCGGCTGATGTACAGGCCGTTGCAAACGAATTGATCGACCATGAAAACGTAAGCGTCTCCGTTGTCGGCAAAGCGCGGGACGAGTCGTTTTACACCGGTTATTTTTCATAAACCGAGCGGGCGGACGCCCGCTCTTTTTTTGCAGGTTTCGCAAGCGCCGGATCTGTCGCTTTAGCGACGGCCGCGTTTCAGCCCGCCCGCCGCCGGTCCGCGCCGCTGCCGTCTGTGCCGCTGTCCGTTCGTCGATGCCTGTTGCGCGCCTGTGCCCATACCTGTGCACCTGTACCCGCGCCCGCCTTACGCTGCGCCCGCGCCGCCGCCATTCATATCGCTGACCGGCCCGCCTTATCGGCGCCCGCCGTGCGACCGTAGGTATCACGGCGGCGTTTGCGCCGATACGCCGCCGCGCTCCCGCATTTCGCGTGCATTTTTCGGAAAACGGACGAATATATATAAGCCGTATAGAACTTTATGGGGTCTGTACGCTCAAGCACAGAAGGGGGCGCTCAAGGTGAAAAAGACAATCGCGGCAATCCTTGCCATTGCAATGCTGATGGGGCTTACGCCCGTATCGGCGGACACGCCGGACGAACCGGTCTTTGACGATATGGCGGATACGACGGACGTGGAAAGCAGAATAGATATGGTCGCGACGGACGCAGACCTCTCCATTGAGGCGAAATCCTGCGTGCTGATGGAGGCCGCCACAGGCAAGGTCCTGTACGCTGAAAATGCGGAGGAATCGCTGCCTCCTGCCAGCGTGACCAAGATCATGAGCCTGTTGCTCGCCATGGAGGCCATCGATGCGGGCCGGATCAGTGAGGACGACACCGTGCAGGTCAGCGCCAACGCCGCGGGTAAAGGCGGCTCACAGGTCTACCTGAAAGAGGGAGAGCAGATCACCGTTTCCGATCTTCTCAAATCCATTGCCGTAGCGTCCGGCAATGATGCAACGGCCGCCATTGCCGAATATATTGCGGGCAGCGAGGAAGCCTTTGTCGTAATGATGAATGAGAAAGCGGCGGCGCTTGGCATGGCCAACACGACTTTTATCAACTGCACGGGTCTGGACGACGATGGAACAAACCTGACCTCGGCCTATGATATTGCGCTCATGTCCCGAGAGCTGTTGAAACATGAAAGAATATTTAACTATACGACGATCTGGATGGACAGTATCCGCGACGGTCAGTTCGGATTGAACAATACAAACAAACTCGTGCGTTTTTACAGCGGAACCAACGGCCTCAAGACCGGATCTACCTCCAAGGCGAAATTCTGTATTTCCGCTACCGCCAAGCGGGAGGATATGCAGTTGATCGCAGTCATCATGGGCGCGGAAACCTCGGCGATACGCAACGAGCAGGCAAAGAAACTGCTGGATTACGGGTTCGCGAATTATGCGGTTGCGACCATCGCGCGGAATGAAGATTTTGAACCCATTCCGGTGCGCAAGGGCCAGGCCGCTGAAGTTATGCCATACATGGAGGAAGACGGTATCCCAATTCTGGTCGGCAAGGGCAAGCAGGGGATGCTGGAAAGCCAGGTAACTCTGGCGGAGGACCTGCAGGCGCCGGTCGAACAGGGGCAGAGGATCGGCGAGATCGTTTACACGGTCGAAGGCCAGGAGGTCGCGCGCTTTCAGCTTATCGCAAAAGACGGCGTGCCGCGGGTGAATTTCGGATTCCTGTTCGCAGCCATTTGGAAAAACATCATGATTTAATCGAAAAAAGCAGTACGAAGGGGTCGTATTCTAGAGGACAGCAAAAAAGGAAGCACAAAATTTTCGTGCTTCCTTTACTTTTTGTCTTATACCGTAACAAGCAGGGAAAATGTATATCCCATTTTCCAAACTTTAGGAGAACCTAAAACCCTTTTACCTAGCTAAGTAATTAGCAAAAATTACACAGCCATTATACTATGCAATCAAATAAATAACACATAAAAACACCTCTTTGTTTTTATTATATGAAAATTTTAAGTGATATTCCGACTTTGTCGGAGTGATATTATTGCCTTACGGCAATAGTGTTATTGAAACCTTGCGGTTTCAGTGATATTTTATTCGCCAATAAACTGCCGAAGGCAATAGCACTCGGCGGTAGCCGAATATAACTGCAAAGCAATAGAACTCGCCGCAAGGCGAATAAAACTGGCGTTGTATCCTTACGGGTACAACGCCTAAAGAAGTGCGCCTCTGACTTGTTTATTTATTTTAGTATCTTACTTTGTCGTAAAGGAACTGTTCGATAAGGGCATCTATTACGTCAAGATGGTCCTTGCCTTCGCAAGCTTCTACCATTCTGTAAATAAAGCGTTCCAGTAAATTAGCTTCGGGATCGTAATCTTTAAGGATATAATTATATATTCTCGCCTTAAAGGAGTTGCCTACCTGAGCGCGCTTTAAAATATCTATGGCTTTATCTATACGGTCGGTATTGCGGTTTCGAAGATCTTCGCCCTCCACTTCCAGAACAAAGCCCTTCTTTGCAGTTGCTTTTACAATTACCGAAACGGTATGAGTGGCGCTAAAGAAGGTAAACTTTGCTTCCTTGCCGTCTACAAGCACCTTTTCGGGGGCATTAAAGCCGCGAAGCTTAATTTCATACTCGCGCCTATTTGGAATAAGCGAAAGATCGCCCTTAGCGCCGTTTACGGTAAAGACAGCCTTGGTATCGGTATAGCTTAAAGTCATTTCAGTGGTAGCGTATGCGCCGTTCTTGTAATCTGCGCCGTCGCCTGCATCTTCGTAAAGGGTAAAGGAATTATCTGCACCGGGTGCTATAACTATCTCCATATTCTGCGCGCCCGTAAGGGTGTTCTTGCCTGCAATATGGGCGTTCATAGGCACAATTGCGCCGGCTTTAAGGAGCACGGGGATAGAGTAGCTGTCGCGGTACATATCGTAGGTTCTGCCCTTCATACCGTCGTAGGTTGCGCCGGTGAAAAAGTCGGTCCAAGTACCCTTAGGCAGCCATACTTTTACGTGGCCTAAGCCTGTAGCCTTGTTAAGAGGCTCGGTTATAGGCGCAACCATAAGCTGTGAGCCGAAGAAGTACTGGTTTTTTGCCTCGTATGCTCCTTCGTTTTCGGGATACTGATAGTACATCGGCGTAACTATGGGTTTAAGCTCGGTATGGGTACGGTAGTTCATTGTGTAAATATAGGGGAAAAGCATATGGCGAAGCTTTAAGCTCTCGCGCATAGACTTTTCGGTTATGGCGTTGTAATCCCAAGGTTCCTTGTTTATAAAGGGGTTGCAGGTGGAATGGAGGCGGTTTATGGGAGAGAACACGCCAAGCTGTATCCAGCGGTTTATAAGGTCGTCATCCCTGTAACCGTACATATGGCCGCCTATATCGTGGCTCCACCAGGAGTAGCCTATATTGGAAGCGCAGTTGGTAAAACGGGGCTGGAAATTCAAAGAGTCCCAGGTAACAAAGGTGTCGCCCGAAAAACCTACGGGATAACGCTGAGAGCCGGGGCCGCAGTAGCGTGAGAAGAACATAGGGCGCTTGCCGTCCCTCTGAATATCAATAATATGCAGGTGGTTGAGCATCCAAAGGGGATCGAGTACTTCCCTGCGGTCTTTAAGCTTGCCGTTTTCGTTGGGTTCGTGGATCCACCAATAATCACGGCCCTGCTGCCAGTCCATCCACCAGAAATCCACGCCGTCTTCTTCGTAAGGATGGTGTACCACATCGAAATACTTTTCCATATAATCGGGGTTAAGTATATCCAAAGAGCAGGGGCTTCCGTCGGCCTCTTTGCCTAAGGCTTTGCACATATCCTCATACATAGCCTCGTGCTTTCTGATACCCGAAGCAGGGTGTAAATTAAGGGCGGTCTTAACGTTATAGGTATGCAGATCCTTTAAGAACTGCTTGTAATCGGGGAATAGCTCTTGGTTCCAGGTATAGCCCGTCCAGCCAGGTGTGGTAACAGAGCACTTATCGTGCTCTGAGCCTTCAACAGCGGTAATATGCCAGTCCATATCCACAACGGAAACGGAGAAAGGAATGTCCTCGTTCTTGAATTTCTCCATAAGCGCAAGGTATTCTTCCTGGGTATACTCGTGATATCTGCTCCACCAGTTGCCCAAGGCATAAGCAGGCAGAAGAGGCGGTCTGCCGGTTAAACGGCAAAGGTCTGCCACAGCGCTTTGATAATCGTGGCCGTAGCCGAAGAAGTATAAGTCGAGAGTATTTTCCTTTCGAACATCGGGCCAATAATGTTCGTCTAAAATCATTCGGCCGCTGTCGTCAATTACAGAAAAACCGTTTCTGGAGCAAACGCCGTTTTCTACGGGGACTTCTCCGTTTATGCGGTCGAGAGTAGAAACCGTGCCGCCTAAGGTTTCAAATTCGTCGCCGAAATGCCAGGTGGTGGCAGGTGGTGTCTTTAAGGTTATTTTTAAGGTATCGCTGTTAAAAGCGCAGTTCTCTTTATAGGTGAGAACAAGTGAATCGGTCTCTATTTTCAATATACCGCTTGTAATTTCGCTTTCAAATTCTACCTTGGGGAAATCTCTGTGAAAGGCAGACTGGCTTGCGCGGTCTTCAAAAACGCCGCTTTCATCATATTCCATACGGATAAGGCGGTTTGTAAGTATTGTAAAGCGGTATACTTTGCCCTTAACAATGTTTTCTTCAATTGCAAGGGGAGTAACCGGCCATATAAAACGCTTGTTTTCCATATTGAATCCTCCTTTTTTCTCTATTGTAGTTGCTTTTATGGGAAAAATCTACTATTATATTCATATAAAATAACATTATATTCAGGTGATTGTTATAAAAGGCTTTAATGAAAAAAGAAAAAGAGGTTTTGAAGGCTTCCCCTTTGAAATATACCGTAGCAGCGGTGTGGGTGAAGGCATAGTTATTACCCCAGCCCACTACCATAATGAAATAGAGCTTATGATGCCCAAAAAGGGTATAACCGACCTTGCCGTAGAAGGGGAAAATATAACTGCCGTAAAGGGAAATATTTATGTAATAAACCCCAATGAAGTCCACGCAATGTACGCCAATACCGATTCCTATTATTACGCTATGGTCTTCCCTAAAGAGCTTTTAGAGCTTAATAAGAATAACGCCGTGTATTTAAGGCTTATCGCCCCTTTATTTGAAGGCAGGCTTCAATTACAAAGAAATATAAACGACAGCCGCTCTCTTGAGCTGTTTACTGAGATAGAAGCCTTAAACGCCGATGTAACCATAAATTCGCCCCTTATTTTAAGCCGCCTTTTAGAGCTTATGTGGCACTTCGAAAAAAGCGGCTATATAAAAAGCGCAGGGAAAGATAAAGTCTCCCCTATACACCGCGCTATAGATTATATGGAAAACCATATTTCCGAAAAGCTTACCTTGGCGCAAATAGCCGAATGCGCGGGTATGTCCCCTAAGTACTTTTGCGCATATTTCAAAAAGCATACCCTAACCACCGCCGTAAGCTACCTCAATACCCTTCGCATAAAAAAAGCGCAGCAGCTTTTAAAAACTACCGATTACTCGGTCTTGGAAATATCCCTGCTTTGCGGGTTCGATAACGTAAGCTTCTTCATAAAAAAATTCAAAGAAGCCGTGGGCCAAACCCCCGCTAATTACAAAAAATTATATTTAAAGATTAAGTAAACGCAGGCAATATATATTTTGCCGTGTAGGGGCAGGCGTCCTCGACCGCCCGCTCTACCCTCGCAAAAGAAACGGCGCGCGACGTAGTCGCATCCCGTTTATCGCTCCGTTTATTTCTCCTCTCCCCACAAAATCTGCGATTTTTAATAATAGCCTGCACAAGAGATTTTGCATCATATTTAATTTGTCGGCGTTGCCGACACCTTAACTATTCAATCTTCAATATTCATTAAATTATCGGAACATATAAATCCGTTCCCTACAAAAGCAAAATCTTTTGCAATGTAATTATATTCATTATTTAAACTGCAATAAAAGAAGCGTGGCAAAAGAACAGGTTCCCTAAGGACAGTTACCTTTAATAAAAACGGAATTTGGCACACAAATTCCCTGCTTGTAACAGTATAAGACAAAAACTACCCGAAGAAGAGAAAACAAAACTCTTTTTCGGGCAGTACTTTTTATATAGTGATATTCTGCGCTTTTCGCACAGAGTGATATTTCCCTTTGGGGAAGTGGTATTGAAATCTTACGATTTCAGTGATATTTTATTCGCCATAAACTGCCGAAGGCAATATCACTTGAACGAAGTTCAAATATCACTGCGTAGCAATAGCACTCGCCGTAAGGCGAATAAAACTGCCCAAGTGTCCTTAAGAACACTTGGGCAAAGTACTGCTTTTTTTGAACGGACTGTAACTATGACGGATCGTATGGCACTAATATGCAAGAATCTGCGCAAGGGCTTTTCCTGCGCGGCTGAATTCATGGGAAATAGGGGACTTGGAACATGATACGGATTATATTGAACGACATCAAAAGTATGCTCAAACGGCCTATGGTATTTGTTTTGCTGTTTATCGGCCTTATCGTCGGGAGCTTCGCGGTTGTGGTGTATTACGTCTCCAGTTCGACGCAGCTCAAGGTGAACCAGTCGGTTTACGGCGTGGATACGGTTGTGGAAGCGCCTTCCGTAGTCGGAACCGGCGATGAAATCCGTTCGCTCATAACGCTGGTCGACAGCGGTGAACTGCCTGAAATCAGCTATTTATCGGCGCTTTCTTTTGAGAATGAAAACTATGACATTGTCGGAATCTACTGGGGCGAAGAGGAAATGCCCGCGGCTTATGAGGGCCGGTTTATCGACGCGTCCATGATGGGCCAGGCCAAAGTCGTCGCCCCGCGCGATATTTTTGAGGACAAAGACGCGCAGGTGGGCGATACGCTGCGGATTCTGGGCCGCCCGTTTGAGATTGTGGGTTTGACGCATACAGACGGCTATGCGCCCGATCTGTACGATGTGCGCCGCCTGCGCGCGGGCGCGGAGGATCTGGCCGGCGTAGACCTCGACCGCCCGTGGCAGGAAGAGCTTGCGGCCCGGCCTGATCGTGCCGTCATAATCCCGCTCGACACCTTTGCTGAAATCGGCCTTTACGCAAATTATTACCATATCACGTTTGCAGAACCCATCACAGCCGAACAGCGGGAGCAGATTGAATCTGCGGTCATAAACGCGGCGGGTTTGATGGAGTGCACCGACATGACCCAGTTCATGTCGGTGCACTAAAATCAATCACCTGAGCAAGGCCCTTATCTATTTTGCGGCCATAGCGGCGGGGGTTGTCAATATCGGTTCGCTGTTCGCTTTTTTCTTAAAGGAAAACCGCCCGGCACACCAGACAGAGCAGGAGAACTCCGTCGATGGAGCAGAGGACTTTTTCG